>JACMPS010000144.1 GCA_014377395.1 Chthonomonadaceae bacterium | reverse complement strand
ACTCAACACTTGAACACTTCTTACGGACTATTCGCCAGCCACTCTTCGTCTTGAGTGCCGCCCCGGAAGCGGTCTCCCGATAGTTTCTCACGTTTGCGCCATTTCGCGTGTCCGTCTCCGAGCAGGTAAACAAAGCCGTCACTGTGCCGCGTATAGCCGTCCTGCGATTTCCCTCCCACAGTAAGGCGCGTGGCGTCACGGCGTCCCCATTGCCAGTTGATTTCGTGGCGTCCATGCGAAAGAACCGTGTTGTCGCCGTCTCCGGTGTCCACGCCCGAAGGCAAATTATCGGTGATCAGGATTGTCGAAGCGGGGGTATTGATTGCAGAAAGAGTTTGTCCGGCAAGTCCGATATGCCGACAGGTAGGCGAGTCCGCTTCGGTGCAATCGGCAGCAATGATGTCATTGATCCCATAATTGTAAGACCATTGTTCGCTGTAGGTTGTCACACCCGTTCGGAAAACGATCTTCTGACTTGCACTCGGACACTGGAGGATCTGCCAATTCTTGAGGTAGGGCTGTAGCATATCGCCCCAGAAGTATTCGTGTGCCTCGTCCACGTCTCCGCCCCATTCCGTTTTCGTGACGGTCTCATCATAATCCTGAGCATACATGATCGTGGCGGTTCCGATCTGGCGCAAATTGGAGAGACAAGAGGTTTGCCGTGCTTTCTCCCGTGCCTGAGCGAAGACAGGAAACAAAATCGCGGCGAGTATCGCTATAATGGCGATCACAACAAGAAGTTCGATAAGCGTAAAACCTTGTTTTTCAGATTGTTTCAATGACATAAATTCCTCCCGGATAGGTTGCCGATTGCGAGTCGGCTTTCTTTAAATCAAAACCGAAAATATCATACCCGACAGAATAAGTCGGAGTCAAGTAAAAAAATACTATTTTTAGTCTCTGCTAAAATCAGGGAGAAAGTGTTAAGTATTGAGTTAAAATTTTCTCTCTTGACTTCTTGCGCATCTTTACTGTTTCCTTCTCAACGCACAACACTTCCCTTGACTTTCTGCCTAAGATCACGCTATAATAAAAAACTGCTTTGTACGGCAAAGCACAATCTTACGGGGGTCGCCTTTTGTCTCTCCTCCACAACTACCGCGAAACCGATGCTCAAGAAGCGGCGGAAAACCTTCGCATAATTCGCGATCTCATGGAACGCTCGACAAAACACTCTACCTTCGCGGGAGTATCGGGTGTGGTTGCGGGTTCGGCTTCGATTCTCGGTTGTCTCGTCACACGGCAACTGGAGCGGCAGGGTGTTCCTCTTGAAAGATTACAGGTCTCCTTTCTGGGCACCTGGCTTTCCGTCATTATGATTGCTCTGTTATCCGACTACTTTCTGACAAAGCGACAGGCTCGAAAAGTCGGCAAACACATTCTCTCCCGACTGGGAAAGCAGATGCTGAGGGCATTGCTTCCGGCACTCGGAACCGGAGCGATCCTCACACTCTACTTCTTGAAGCACGGAATGTTGGCGCAAATTTATCCGGTGTGGGCGATGACCTACGGAGCGGCAGTGTGCGCGGTCGGGCTTTTCTCTCAGCGTGAAGTGACCTTTCTGGGGATTGCGTTTCTGGTAACGGGAGCCTTCACGTTTTTGTTTTTGCCGGAGCAGGGATTAAAGATGATGGCGTTGACGTTTGGCGGGTTTCATGCCGTGTACGGGGTGGGGATGGGGTGGAAGGAAAAGAGGGCGAAATGACAGGGAAGCCAACGCTTGAAAGGTTTGCCTGAGTGCCTGGAGGAGCGAAAAGCGTTTTCATTCTCCTTTAGACACACCTTTTTAAGAAATCCTATTTAGAAGGCACGATGCGTAAATTCGATGACGCATCATGCCTTTTGCCTGTGTTGTATGAACTTTAGAGGCGGGTTGCGTCTCCAAGACCGTTCCACCAGCCATTATCGGGTTGCCCGTCACGATTGTAATCATCAAGCGCACTTCGGCGCATCGCCTTGCTGTGACCGTCGGCGAAACCGACATCAATAAACCCCATGTGTCGCTCCGCAGGAGTTGCACGGCATCGGAACTGACCCGGTGTGCCGGGGGTTCCGCCTCCACATTCGTCCCCATCCCCATAAAACCCACTTGGCTTTCCACTTCCTTTTGCACAGGTCAGAGGGGGGTCCACGACATAATCGCCCGTGCCTGTTGCTGATTTCATCGTTCCATTATCACGACGCACTCCTTGAGTGTCCGCAATGACAACAGTCTCGGCGGATCGCTCGACAGTCGCATCGGTCGTTAAGAAACCGACATCCTCGAAGCGAGAGTTTCCCAGGTATTGATAGTTGTAGCCATAGCCTCCCCACAGTGGGCTGTTGGCACGATAAGATTGCGTGGCAACCTCCCAGTGATGCGCCCACGGCTTGAGTGCCTGATTACGAAGAGCGGAGGGACAAAGAAAAATCTGTGTGCTTTTGGTGTAAGGAAATAAGCGGTCTGCCCAGCGCGGCTTTGGAGCGATATTCGCTTTGGTGGACATGTAAGGATAGGCTCCGTCAAAGTCTTGAGCATACATGAGGGTGGCGGTTCCGATCTGTCGGAGGTTGGAGAGGCAGGAGGTCTGCCGTGCTTTCTCTCGTGCCTGAGCAAAGACGGGAAAGAGGATTGCGGCAAGGATCGCGATAATGGCGATGACAACAAGCAATTCGATGAGCGTAAAGCCTTTTTTCTCAGAGGGTTTCAAGGATATAAATTCTCCCGGTCGGGTTTCCGACGATGCGTCAGTTTGATTGCGTTAAAACTGAGTGTATTATACCCGACCTAACTTATCGGAGTCAAGGGAGAGAACTGACTTTTTAGTTGATGCTAAAAATATAGCGGGATGATTGAGTTGAAGATTTTCTCAGGTTTACTCTCTCCCAAAATCCGGTAGAGGGGAGCCAAGGCAGAGACCTCACCCCTATCTCGTCCAATCATCCCTCTCCCGATACCCTCACAAGTTCGGAGAGGAGGGGAGTCTATACAAACGCCCTCAACTTTTGTTTGTTTCCTCTGCGCCTTTGTGTTTTTGCGTGAGGTAATCTCCTGTCTTTGCATCTCCGCCGTCTTCTTCTCTACGCTCACTACTTGACACTTCCTCTCTTGACTTTCTCCTAATATTAAGTCCATAATAAAAGACTGCTTTGTGACACAAAGCGCAATCTTAACAGCAGGGTGAAATGACGACGCAAACAAAAGAAACGCTTTCGGAGAATGAGCGGGCATTCGAGGCACTGGCGGCATGGGGTGAGATTGACGATGCGATCCATCAGAAGGCGCGTCTCGGTATCATTTCGGCTTTGCTGGCACTGGGTGAAGCGGATTTCAGGTTGCTTCGTGAGACGCTTTCGCTTTCCGACGGCAACCTTTCCACTCATCTTACTCTGCTGGAAGAGCGTGGCTACGTCAGCGTCAAAAAGGAGTTTGTCCTTCGCAAGCCCCGTACCACTTACACGCCGACAGAGGCAGGTCGTGCCGCTTTTCAGCACTACTTGACCACACTGGAACGCATTCTTCGGGTGGCGGATCACCCCTCTCTTTCGCGTTCTCACGAGGAGACATCATGACGACACCGCTTTCCTGTGAACTGCAACTCTGGCGTGACAATCTTCTATTACGCTACAGAACCGAGAACCCTCTCTGTCCTATGCTAAGGTTGCGCCCACTCGATAAACACGAAATCGCAAGGGTTCCCACTTACTCCAAACCGACCTGTGCGTCGAACAATAGCGTCGAAATTCGGCTTTTCTCGCTTTTCGGTGACTGAAAAAGTTAGCCCCCACCCTGATTTCGCCCACTCAGCCCTCCCCCAAAATCCGGAAGAGGGGAGCCAATGCAAATGCCCTCAACTCTTGCTTTTCTCTCTTTGCGTCTTTGCGTGAGAATTTTACTCTTCGTCTTTCTCTGTGTCTTTAATGAAGTGGGTGGTAGATTCTATCTCCTTGCGTAAGGTGAGTTATTGAGGGACCAGTGCGCCTACCTTCTTCAACTCAACACGACCTACTTAACCCTGAGTACTCTTTCCTCAACTGATTTGATCAGAGAGGCGAGCGTAAAGGGTTTGTGTAAAAAGACAACCTCTTTTTGTGCTTTCGCATCGGGAAAATTTTCGCTACCGCTGTAACCACTCATCATCAGAACAGGCAGATCAGGAACCAGCAGGTTTGCCTTTGCCGCCACCTCGGTTCCCCCGCCTTCCGGCATCAAATAGTCCAGCAACAACAGATCAAACGCCCCCTTTTCGCTTTCCAGAAGTCGAACCGCTTCCAGTACCCCGCTCGCCTCTGTCACAAGATAGCCTTTCGAGGTCAACATTATGTTCGCCACGTCTCTCACCGATTTATCATCGTCTACAAGCAGAATGTGTCCTCCTCTTGCTTGCGGGGCTTTCTCCTCGATCACGACTTCCTCTCGCTCCATTTCCGACAAAGGCAGAAACAACCGGAACGCCGTTCCCTCTCCTATCCGGCTTTCTACTCTCAACGCGCCGTGATGTTCCTCAACGATCCCGACGACTGCCGCGAGTCCCAACCCACGCCCGGTGAATTTAGTCGTGAAAAACGGTTCAAAGATACGTGTCTGTGTCTCTTCGCTCATTCCGGCTCCCGTGTCCGAAACTTTCAGGAAAAGGTACTTTCCCGGTAAGAGTTGCGCTCCTACACGCATGGTGAGCAAATCCTGCGCCGTCAGAGTTTCCAAGCCTGTGGAAAGGACGATATGTCCCGGCTCTCCCGCCATTGCCTCCGATGCATTGATGACGAGGTTCATCACAACTTGCCTCAGTTGCGTGGCTTCTCCGTCCAGAAGCGGTAGATTCTCTCCGAGAGCGGTCTCGAAAGTGATATTTTTGGAAATGGAAATGCGAAGGAGTTTGGAAATCTCTTCGACAAGCGAATTCAGGTCTATCGGGCGAAAGGTAGGTTTTCGTTTTCCGGCAAAAGCGAGCATTTGCTTTGTGAGGTCGGCGGCACGTCGCGCCGCAATCCGCACCTGCTCCAGATGCTCCTGAAGGGGGTTGTCGGGGGGCAGAGCATTCACGACAAGTTCGGTGTAGCCCATCATGCTCATCAGCAGGTTGTTGAAGTCGTGCGCGATCCCTCCTGCCAGCACACCGAGCGATTCCATACGTTGTCCCTCTTGAAGTCGGCGCTCCATCAGCATTTTCTGCGAGAGTGCAAGGCGACTTGAGGTCACGTCTTCCGTAATGGAAAGCACGTTTTCGACATTCTCGCCGTTTTTCTCAGGGACAAGACGGGTGTGATAGACACGCTCTCCTTGCGGTGTTTCCCGTGAGAAATCGAGTTTGTAAACCTGTCCCGTCCTGAAAACAGAGGCGATGCCGTCTGTCCATTTTTGCAGGATTTCCGGGTTCTGTGTGACTTCCGCAAGAGTACGCCCCACGACACTTTCCGTTGCAGTTCCGATTTCCCGTTCAAGAGAGGAGGTGACGAACAGCATCCTTCCCTCACGATTTATTCGGCAGACGACATCGGGCAAACTGTCCAGCAGGTGAAGATACTGTGCCTCTCTGTGCCGCAAACTCGCCTCGGCTTCCATGCTCCGGGTGATGTCGCGGACAAGGCTCATAAACCGAATGGGTTCCCCCTCAGAAGTGGGTACCTGGGCGATATGGCTTTCCATCCAGTAATAGTTGCCGTCTCGGTGAAGGCGGCGATACTGAATACGTTTGCTGGAATGGGTAAGGAGCATTTCCGCAATTTTCGCTCGCGTTGAAGCCCGATCATCGGGGTGGCAGAAATCGAATCCATGTTTTCCAATCAGGTCTGTTTCGGCATAACCAGTTAACCTGAGCATTGCAGGGGAAACATAGATATAGTTCCCCTCGGCGTCGTGAACATTGATCATCTCGTCGGTTTGGTCGGTGATGAGTTGAAAGAGAAGGGTGGGGCTGAAAGTTTCTGTCATGGGATTGGATGAGAAGTGTTAAGAATCGAGTGTTAAGTGTTGAGAGTGAAATTGTTATATGATCAGGAATTTCGGTGCTGCTTTGCCCACCACCAGTCGGCGTAGTCGGTGTCCACCGTTTCTCCTGCCAGTTGATCTG
This sequence comes from Chthonomonadaceae bacterium, assembly GCA_014377395.1. Lineage (GTDB taxonomy): Bacteria > Armatimonadota > Chthonomonadetes > Chthonomonadales > Chthonomonadaceae > JACMPS01. The sequence goes on along the minus strand of JACMPS010000144.1, from coordinate 4,352 downwards.
TCAGCAGAGAGACCTGCCCCCGGTGATAATGAGCGTGACCGATCAATTGAACAATTTGCACTTCGGTAGGCAATCTGAAACGTCCCTCGTCCGGTATGGCAAACTCGAAATCTTGTGCCAGTTTCTCTTCGTCCAGATGCGCGAGAAAGTCTGTCCACTGACTTTCGAGGGCGGCGAAACGGGATCTCAGCGTGGTTGGATCACAACTCTCGTCAAACCATTGAACCGGATTGTCGTTTTTCAGCAACATATATTTCAGCCAATTCTCACGACAAGCCGCCAGATGATCCGCAAGCGTGACAGCCCTCTGGAAGCGGGCATCGCTCCGGTTATCTTCGGGAACCGACTCGATCATCGCCAGCATCTTCAGGTTGCAATCTTTTTCGTATTCGTACCATTCACGGTAATGTTCGAGCAACGACATCAAAAATCTCCTCTCAACCCTGTATGAATGTATCAGCCGTCAGAGTGGCAAATCTGTTATCCTCAACACTTGACACTCAACTATGACACTTTCTTCAGGTATGCTAAAGATCAATTCTCGGAGGTCACACCAAGTTCGATGATAAACATAAAAGTATTTTCTGCACTTAAAGCGACGTTGCTTGGGGTGGCTTCGGTTGCCTCCTTTGGCTTACTTACCCTAAGTTCCGCTCACGGGCAAACGAAAAGCGATTTCGCCGAGCGAGTACGCACAAACCGCAAGCCGCGCCTGACCGTCGTGATTTCGATAGATCAGTTTCGTGAAGACTATCTTCGGCGTTTGCAAGACTTATTCCTTTCTGCAAAAACGAAAGAGGGGGTCGGCGGCTTTAACTATCTCCTCGAAAACGGTTCTTCTTTCCTCAATGCTCAGTATCGCCATATCCCCACAGCAACGGGCCCCGGACACGCCGTTATTCTCACCGGGGGCTATCCTGCCACAACGGGAATTGTCGGAAATATCTGGTGGAACCCGGTCACGCGCAAGCCCGTTTACTGTGTGGACGACGATACGGTGAAGGTCGTTGGCATGAAGGAGGGGTCGAAAGCCACGCCAATGGGGGCAAAGAACCTACGCTCAACGACGGTCGGTGATGAACTGAAACTCGCCACAAACGGAAGATCGAAAGTGGTGACGCTGGCTCTCAAAGACAGGGCGGCGGTACTTCTCGGCGGGCACACGCAGGACGTTTCGATCTGGTACGACGATTGGGTAGGACGGTGGATCAGTTCAACGGCTTATGCAAAAAACGGGACGTTGCCCGCCTGGGTCGAAGAGGTGAACGCGCTCCAAATCCCCGCTTCCGCTCTCGGCAAAACGTGGACGGTTTCGCTTTCATCGGAAGCCCTCAAGCGCACAATCCTCCCTAAAATCAAACCGGCACACAATCCCTATAATCTCGGATTGGCGTTTCCGCACACGATTGGCATGGAGAAAACGCGGGCAAACTTTCGCGCCTTTACCCTCACGCCTTACGCTAACCGCTTTGTGTTCGAGACCGCAAAACGAGCGGTGACCGGGGAGAAGTTAGGGCAGGGAGCCTCACCCGATCTTCTGGCGATGAACCTTTCTACGAATGATTATGTCGGTCATGCCTACGGGCCCCTGTCGCCGGAAGCCACCGATGTCGCTGTTGAGACAGACCGGGACTTGTCGGGTTTTCTGAACTTTCTGAACAAAGCAATTCCGGGTGGTCTCAAAGAGGTATTGATCGTGATTACAGCGGATCACGGCGTTCTCCCGATTGTGGAGGACTTGCAGGAGCGGAACATTTCTGCGGGACACATTCCGATGGACAACATCGAAAGCGCGGCGCGAACGGCTCTCACCTCTCGGTACGGAGAGTATGGCTGGCTCACGAAAGACGCTCAGGGCAAGAAAAACGGCATCTTCGAGGAGCCTTACCTGACCCTTAACCCCGATGCAGTTGCGGCGGCACTCAAAGACGGTAAAGCTCTCACCCGTACCGAAATCGAAGAGACAGCGGCAAATGCGATTGCTTCTCTGCCAAACATTTACGCCTGTTTCACTCGCTCTCAAATCGCAAAGGGAATGATGCCCCCGACACTCCTTTCCGAGAAGGTCGCCAACTCTTTCCACCCGAAAGTCTCAGGCGATGTGCTGGTCGTAGCGGAACCGGGCTTTTATCCTGACCCCATGACACCAGGCCCCTACTCGGCGGAACACGGATCGCCCTGGGCTTACGACAGCCATGTCCCGATTATCTTTTGTGGACCCGGCATCAAGCGCGGCGTGTGGACGGAAATGGTGTCTCCTGCCGACATCGCTCCTACGCTGAGCCTGATCCTCGGTATCGAGTTCCCGACAGGGTGTGTGGGCAAAGTGCTGTCGTCCGCGTTGAAATAGGAAGAAGCCCCCAAACCCCTCCCCCCAAAATCCGGGAGAGGGGAGCCGATGCAGACGCCCTGAACGTTTCACATTCCTACTCAGCACTTACACCCCTCAGAGAAGGAATCGCCGTGTCGCTAATCGAACATTGTAGTCAACTTTATGCTTGGCGAAGAGGCTCTCGATGCTGAATTTGGTTTCTGAGGCAGACCGGAAGGACACCCGGCTTCGGAAGGCAGTTAACCTCGCGACGAAACCGCTTTCCATCCCGGTGAAACCCTGGACCCAGCCTACTTAACCAGCCTACTTAAAGAGAGGACAAAAACGCATGAACCTTTCCCACAACGCACTCCCCCAAACAGAATTGCCCCAAATGGACCTGATGGAAGCGTGGGAGGACGACCTGAAACGTCGCTACCCGGAACCCGAAAACGAAAAGCAATTTCGCAACTATGACGCGGAGGCACGCGACACGGTCAAAGAGTTCTATCGTCAGAACCACCGCTACCAGACCTTCGCCTTTGTGCAGGAGAAAAAGCAGGAGTATACCGCTCTGAAAAAGCGGCGGATGAGCGTGTGGGAGGGGATGGAGTTTCTGAACACCCTTGTGGACGATAGTGACCCGGACGTGGACTTTACGCAGATCGAACATCTGATGCAGACCGCAGAAGCGATCCGGCACGACGGACACCCGCGATGGTTTATCCTTGTTGGCTTGCTTCACGATCTCGGCAAAGTGCTATGCCTCTATGGGGAACCACAGTGGGCGGTGGTGGGCGATACGTTTCCGGTGGGATGCGCCTACTCGGAGAAAATCGTCTACCCGGAGTTTTTCGCGGAGAACCCGGACGCTCAGAACCCGGTTTACAATACGCCAAACGGCATTTATGGGGCGGGGTGCGGACTGGACAACGTTCACCTGTCGTGGGGACATGACGAATATCTGTACCATGTGATGAAGGATTATTTGCCGATGGAAGCCCTCGCAATGATCCGCTATCACTCGTTCTATCCGGGACACAAAGAGGGAGCGTACACCCACCTGATGAACGCACACGATCACGAAATGTTGAAAGCGGTTCGCGCCTTCAATCCCTATGACCTTTACTCGAAAGGATTGGAACGCCCGAACGTGGAGGCATTGCGCCCTTACTATGAAGCCCTGATCGCCGAGTTTTTGCCGTCTGTGCTGGATTGGTGAGGGGGAAGAGTGAGGAGTAGGGGAGAAAACTCGTCCGTGCTTACCCTTCATCTTTGGGTAAGATAGCCCTTCACTCTTAAACAAGAGTGAAGGGCTATCGGATACGCCCGGAGGGATTCGGACCCCCGACCCTCTGTTCCGAAGACAGATGCTCTATCCAGCATTAACTGGTATTTTCTTGTATTAAATGTCACATTCAGTCATTAGAGCCGGGGCTGTATTGCCCCATAGCCGAAATTTAATTCTCTAACCCTCGATCATTCGACTTAAATCCATAAGGAGAATGTATCATGCAAACCTTACGCACCATTGCCGATGATTACCTCGCGTTCATCGAACACGAACGGGGAGTGGCTCAGTCTACTGTCTACAGCTACCGTTCCTGGGTCAAACACTTCCTCAAGTGGCTGGATGCCAATGGCTACCCGGAAGCCACCCTCGACGCCTTTACCACCCCTGTTCTACGTCGCTACCTCCATTACCTGAGTGGAGAGCGTAAGCAACGCCCCCGCACCATACGCGGCGCGTTCTTCTGTATCAAAGGGATCGGGAAGTATTGCGTCGAGAATGGACTTCTCGACGCCGACCCGAATACCCCGATCAAGATGCCGAAAAAAGACGCGGCGATCCGCAAAACCACCAACAACGAAGAGGTACTGGCACTGCTCGAAGGGTGCGAACGTCAGCGGATTCCTTCCCGGATCGTCCTTGCTCGTGCCGCCTTTCATCTGCTCATCTATGCAGGGCTTCGACGCTCAGAATTGCTTGACCTTCACTTGGAAGACGTTCATTTCGAGGATGCTTCTGTTCTCGTGCGTT
>JACMPS010000012.1 GCA_014377395.1 Chthonomonadaceae bacterium | reverse complement strand
TGTCACCAAAAACGTCTCTCCGAACACGCTGGTGGGCGGCGTTCCGGCAAAAGTCATACGCCAACTGGAAGTATGAGGCAATAAAAACGGCGGAATCAATTCGCCGAGGGTTGCTTCGCCGTTCCGAGTTCATCCAATCGCGGACATCACTGTAGCGTAATCGCTTTTTGCATCGCGTCCGGTAGGACGCCTTCACCGAAGGTGCTTAGCGCAGGGATAAACTACACCGTTGACTACGGCGTTTGATTTTACGTAAATTGACGGAGTGAAAAACGCATGGGCGCACAAAAAAAAGTAGATTCGCCTCGCCGACTTGTCGCTTTGCCCCTCGTTTGCTCTCTGGGGATCGGGGCGGGATTGCTGGCGGTCGCACTCTACAGCGGGGCGCGTCCCGGTGGGGCGGCGTCCTCTCCCGGCAAGGGCGAGACCGTTCAGATTGTGGTGGACACCGCGCAAACCCTTCACCTGATTTCACCGGAAATTTACGGAATGTCTTCCCCCTCAGAACAACACCTCAAGGAATTGCGCCTGAAACTCTGGCGATGGGGCGGCAATCCCTCGACGCGCTATAACTGGGAGGGCGGTAACTTTTGGAATGCGGCGCATGATTGGGAGTATCGCAACGGCAACTACAATGCGACAAGTTCCGAAGACCGTTTGCCTTCCGGAAACGCCGACAAAGCCATTGCACTGGGCAATCGTTCCGGTGCCTCCGCCTATCTCACGATCCCCACAATGGGGTGGGTTGCAAAGGACGACAACAATGCAACTCTTTCGGTCGGTGTTCCCGCGCAGGGGAGCGATCCGGTGTCGCCGGGTTCCGAAGCGGTTTCCAGTTACAATCCGGCGGAAAACCGCCGCCGGGTTTCCGTGAAATCCTTTGCCCGTAAAGGTAAGCCCTTTTCGGACTCGCCCGATCTCAAAGACGGTGCGGTTTATCAGGATGAGTGGGTGGCGCATCTCGTCAAAAAGTTTGGGAAGGCGAGTGGGGGCGGTGTCCGGTATTACGCGATGGACAACGAACCTGACTTGTGGGACACGACTCACACGGATATGCACCCCGTGCGACCCGATTACAATGAACTCTGGACGCAGTTTGCGACTTACGCTTCCGCAATCAAAGATGTAGACCCAACCTCACAAATTGGAGGGCCCACCTCGTGGGGTTGGACAGGCTATTTTTATTCGCCGAGAGATCGCGGTAACGACAACTACGCAAGCCATGCCGATAGAAAAGCGCATGGAGACGCGCCTTTTCTGCCCTGGTTTCTGAAGCAAGCGGCAAACTCCGACAAAAAACAGGGACGCCGCACCCTCGATATTCTCGATGTTCACTATTATCCGCAGGGACAAAGCGTTTATTCGAGTGCCTCCGATGATGCAACAAATGTACTCCGCCTGAGAAGCACACGGTCACTATGGGACGCGAGTTACCGGGACGAATCATGGATTAACGAGAACATTCAGTTGATTCCGCGCCTGAAGGGATGGGTCAAGGAAAATTATCCCGGCACAAAAATTGGCGTCATGGAGTGGAACTGGGGCGCGGACAATACGCTGAATGGGGCAATTGCGATTGCGGAGGTGCTGGGAATTTTCGGGCGGGAAGGCGTGGACATGGCTTCTTACTGGGGAAGTCCCGCACCCGGTAGCCCCGGCTATTTCGCGTTTCTGCTTTACCGCAACGCCGACGGCAACGGTGCAGGTTTCGGGGACACGGCTCTTTCGTCTGTAAGCAATGCACCGGATCGAGTTTCCTGCTTTGTTGCGCGTGATACAAAATCCGGGGCGACAACGCTGATGCTGATCAACAAACAACTTAGAGCCGAGCCGCACGTTTCCCTCGATCTCAAGGGCTTGACAGGAGCGAAAACCGCACGTCTGATCCGGTACAGTGGCGAAAACCTCAAGAAGCCTGTACAATTACCCGATATATCCTTCGATGGCGGTAAACTCTCTATGGGGTTGCCCGCCTCTTCAATCACATTGGTGCGGGTTGCCCGACCGTAAAACAAATTTTTGTGTGTTGCCGATTTGTGGGTTTTGATTTTTTGAGATGATCACGGAGTGAGATTATGCTGGACCTTTCGATGCACCGCCTTGAACTATTGAACAGTGCTCAGGAGTATGCGGAGCGGATGCGCTTACGACGCAATCTGCTCTTCTACGCCATGATCGCCGTTTTGCTCGTTTCCTTTAGCACCTTTGTGATTTTGCGGGTTGCGGCACCTCATATGTTGGACCTTGCCCCGGTTCTCACGATTTCGGTCTTAATTTGTCTTGCGTTGCCGGTCATTATCTGGATGCAACCCCGTGCCGGACTTTACATCCTCTGTTTCTGTGCCTGTCTTTTTCTCCAAAACCCCTCCGACGCTCATCATGATCCCTTTGAGGTGATTCCTTTTTTCTGGAACATTTCTACGATTGGACAGTTTTACGGCAAGACCAATGCCCTGAATGCCTTCCACTTCAATCTTGGTGAATGCGTGATGCTGACGACGTTTCTGTTCTGGATGATGAGACAGATTCTGCTTCGCGATGTGAAATTGACGAAAGGCACCTGCTTCTGGTCATTTGTTGTCTTTATTGGCTTCTGCGGATTCGCCTTTGTACGTGGCGTGACAAGTGGCGGCGACATCACGATGGCTTTATGGGAAGTTCGTGCGCTTTTTTACTTTTTCTTCGCCTATCTGATGGCAACGAATTTGATTGTCACGCGAGAACACGCACTCACTTTGCTCTTTCTGATTATGCTGGGGATTGGAGCGAAAAGCATCTTTGGAACCCTCAACTACATCAAAAATCCAAACGTCAGCATCGAAGAGGGGGTTCTCAGCCACGAGGACAGCCTTTTGATGAACATCATCATTCTGGGATCACTCATTTTTTGGCTTGCAAAGGAAGAACCCATTCTAAAGTGGTGCTTCACTTTGTTTACGCCGCTTGCGGTTGCCACAAGCCTTGCAAACGGACGCCGTGCAGGAATTGCCTGTCTCATTCTGGCGTTCCCGGTGGTTTTGATGTTGTGCTACGCCCTGCTCCAGAAGAGACGTAAAGCACTTGGGGCTTTTATCACGGTTTTTACAATTGCCGCCTCTATCTATATGCCGATAGCGTGGAACGGGCAGGGAGTCTGGGCGTTGCCCGCTCGTGCGATTCGTTCGCACTCCTCCCCCGACGAGCGAGATGCATCTTCGGACAGTTACCGCCTTGCTGAAAACCAGAACCTGAAACTCACACGCGATATGTCCCCCTGGATAGGTTATGGGTATGGTCGTCCCTACATTGAAGCCTACTATATGCCCGGTCGTATGGACGTTTTCAAGTTGATTTTGCCCCACAATGGAATTCTCTGGATGTGGATGCGATTAGGTCACTTCGGATTTATCGCCTTCTGGTTTTTTGTGCTTTCGATGCTGGTTTACGGGGCGCAATCCCTTAAAAAAGTGACCGATATGCGCCTTGTGGCAATGGGAATTTTAGGGCTTGCCACACTGCTAATGCTCCTTATGTATGGCGAGTACGACTTGAATTTCGCCAATTATCGCACGATGTGGATCACGGGAACCTTGCTCGGTATTCTCGGCGTGATTCCGGTGCTGGAAAAGCGACAGAACGAAGCAAAAGGAGCATTAAGCGAAGAGAAAGAAATTGCGGAAGAATTCTCCTCTGTGCGAGCATTGCCAAACCCGGACAGTCTTTTCTAGAAGAGCAATGCGAAAACTCTTGTTGGGTTATCGAGCTACGGGGTATGCGTAAAGAGTTAATTCTGGTAGAATAAGGTCTGTGTGGTTTTCCTTTGTAGAAAGAGAGAAGCCTTGTGGACTTTCGCTCCGCGCTCCCAACCTATTTCGGCTTTTCCGAGTTTCGTCCCGGTCAGGAAAGGGCAATGGATGCCCTGATGACCCACAGTGCCGTGCTTGCCGTTTTTCCGACAGGCAGCGGCAAGTCGCTTTGTTACCAGTTGCCCGCCATTTTGTTGGACGGAGTGACGCTGGTGGTTTCGCCCCTTATTGCCCTGATGAAAGATCAAATTGATTTTTTAAAGGCAAGGGGGGTTAAGGCGGCGCGACTCGACTCTTCGCTCTCCCTTGATGAGTACAACGACATTGTGGCTCAGGCGGAAGCGGGAACGCTTAAACTCCTCTATGTCTCCCCGGAACGTTTTAACAACGAACGCTTTCTTGGTTTGTTGCGTCGCCTTAAAATTTCCCTGTTCGCTATTGATGAAGCGCATTGTATCTCCGAATGGGGACACAATTTTCGTCCCGACTATCTTAAACTCGCCGACCTGACCCGCACCCTGAATGTGGAACGGGTGCTGGCACTCACCGCAACCGCTACTCCCGATGTCGTGAAAGACATTTGTGCCGCCTTCGACATCCCGGAAGAGGCGGCAATTGTCACCGGATTTTATCGCCCGAATCTCAATATGGGCGTGACGGCTTCTCGTGCCTCCGACCGTCATTCCCTTCTACTGAAACGTCTACAAACTCGCAAACCCGGCTCCACAATTGTCTATGTCACCCTCCAAAAAACGGCGGAGGAGGTGGCGACCTTTCTGCAACAAAATGGCTTTCCCGCAGAAGCCTACCACGCCGGACTTGAATCGGAAGAGCGATCCGCAATCCAGGATCGCTGGATGGCATCGGAAACAGGCGTGGTAGTGGCGACCATTGCGTTTGGAATGGGAATTGACAAAGCGAACGTGCGTTACGTGTACCACTTTAATTTGCCGAAAAGTCTTGAGTCCTACAGTCAGGAAATCGGAAGGGCGGGGCGGGATGGGGTGCGCTCTACCGTCGAGGTGTTTGCTTGCCCGGAAGATTTGCCGACACTGGAAAACTTCGCCTACGGAGACACCCCAACTCTGGAAGCATTGCAAAGTCTGCTCTCTGACCTTGCGCGGCAACCCGAAGAGTTTGATGTCAGCCTCTACACACTTTCCGCCAAGCATGACCTGCGCCAGATTGTGCTGAAAACCGCCCTGACCTATCTGGAACTAAAGGGTGCCTTAAAGCAGGGAACTCCGTTTTATGCGGCGTATGAATTTGCCCCGAAACTTTCGGAAAACGAGATTGTAGCAACGTTTCCGGGCGAACCGGGAATGTTGGTGCATCACCTGTTCACCCTCTCTAAAGCCGGGAAAAAGTGGCGTAAGGTAGACCCTGACTTTGTGGCGGATGCACTCAGCATGGATCGGAAGCGAATTGTACGCGCCCTCGAAGT
>JACMPS010000143.1 GCA_014377395.1 Chthonomonadaceae bacterium | reverse complement strand
ATGGGAGTACACGGTGGGGGGGTATCGTCCTGCGGTCAAGTGGTTGGAGGACAGGGCGGATCGGACTTTGACGGAGGCGGACATCAATCATTATCGCCGGATGATTGCGGCGTTGCGTCGAACAAGTGAGATATTACCGGAGTTGGATGCGGTGTATGGGGGAGAAAGTGTTAAGTGTTGAGGTGAAGATTGTCTTGTGTAACCCCACCCCCCCTTTCTTCCCCCCCTTGACAAAGATACCCCCCCTAGGTATAATAGGCTTGTATACCCCGGTAGGGTATTGAAAGGAAACGTATTGTGGACCTCGAAGCACAGAAAAAACTGACGACACGGATGAACCGGGTCGCGGGACAAGTGAACGGCATCAACAAAATGATCGAGGAAAAGCGTTATTGCGTGGACATTCTCGTTCAGATTGCGGCGGTGCGCTCCGCGCTCGATGCGGTTGGAGTGCAGTTGTTGACCGATCACATTCAGTCCTGCGTGGTGGGGCATGGCACGGAAACGGAACACCTCTGTGCAAAGCCGATGTCGCAGGAGGAACTGATTACAGAAGTGAAAACCGTTCTCACACGCTTTCTCAAGTAGACCCGCCGCGAAAAGACAAACTTGAAAAAGTCTATCCTAATGTCCGCAGGACTACCGGCGAAGCCGCAAGCGGCGAATTTATTCCGCCGTTCCCGAATTTGTTGACGACGGCTTTATTCCGCCGTCCCATAATTGGTTGAACGAAAAGAGAAAATGATGCAAATTACGAAATTTCACACCCCGGACATTGAATGTGACGGATGCGCCAACTCAATTAAAAAGGCTCTGGGCAAGGTATTGGGCGTGGAGACGGTTGAGGTAGACGTGCCGACAAAGACGGTTTCGGTCTTTCACGAGGTCGAAACTACTGAAGCGATGCTGGCACAGATACTGGACAAAGCGGGCTTCCCCGTTTCTGCGAGTTAGTACCGGAAAGCGAAACTGAAGCATGGAACTCTCGAAAATCGTAGTGACGCTGGGCGGCTCGGCGTTTATCGCCTGGGTGATCTGGTTTTTCTTTCTGAGTGAACGCCGCAAAACAAAAGTCACGTCAAGTGCAGAAGGCGTCCAGACACAAAAGATCACGGTAAAGGGCGGTTTCACCCCCGACACGATTGTGGTGGAGAGGGGTAAATTGTTGCGCCTGGAATTTTATCGCGACGAAACGGACTCCTGTTCGGACACGGTGGTTTTCGGCGACTTCGGAATTTCCCGCTCGTTGCCCGCCTATAAAATGACGCCGATTGAATTCACGCCCCAAAAGGTGGGAGAGTTCAGTTTCACCTGTGGGATGAATATGTTGCGTGGCAGACTCATTGTGCAACCCGCGCCCGGTGGATAAAGAGAGGTCGCTCACATGGAAACTTTGCATAAAGAAGAAAAGCCAACCGCGCGTAAAACGGAAACCCTGCCCGTGCTTGGCATGACCTGCGCCGCCTGCGCCGCTCGGATCGAAAAAAATCTAAAGCGGCAGGACGGCGTTTTCGAGAGTAATGTCAACTTCGCCACCAATCGTGCCACTGTCGAGTACGATGCCGATAAACTGGATTATGACGCACTCGTGGGAGTGATCGAAGATTCGGGCTACACTGTTCCGCAGATTTCTCCAGAAGCGCAAACGCCCTCTACTCTCACGTCTGAAGGCGTGACTTCAGAGCCGGAAGATTGGGAACAGAAAGCGCACCGGGAAGAAGTTCGCGACTTATGGCGTAAACTTGCGGTCTCGGTGGTCTTTGGTCTGCCCGTTGCGGTTGTCGGCATGACGCACCTCGACTTTTCCGGCAATCACCTGATACAGTTCGTGCTGACCTCAATCGTCATGGCTTACAGTGGAAACCGATTTTTCGCCGGGGCATGGGCGGCGTTGCGGCATCGTTCCGCCGACATGAACACGCTGATTGCGCTTGGAACCGGGGCGGCTTATCTGTTCAGCGTTGTCTCCACATTTCTGCCTTCTCTCGTAACGACGGCACTCCCCAATGCTCAGGCAGGAATGTCGGAAATGTCGGGCATGGGCGCAGTGCTTTCCCCTCCAATGGCTCCCGTTTACTATGAGGCGGCAGTGGTGATCATTGCGCTGGTACTTATCGGCAAATTGCTGGAGGCAAGAGCAAGAGCGAAAACCGGAGACGCGATTCGTTCGCTGATCGGGTTGCAAGCGAAGACGGCGCGTGTGTTGCGAAGCGGGCAGGAAACCGATGTCCTCATTGCAGAAGTTGTTGTTGGTGACATTGTTTTTGTGCGTCCCGGAGAGAAAATCCCGGTGGATGGCGTGATTCTTGAGGGCGGAAGTGCGGTAGACGAGTCCATGTTGACCGGAGAAAGTCTGCCTGTCGAAAAGCAAAAAGGCGACTCGGTTTTCGGGGCAACGCTCAATAAAACCGGAGCATTTCAGTTCAGGGTGACAAAAGTAGGGGCGGAAACCGCACTCTCACAAATCGTGAAACTGGTGGGGGATGCCCAGGGGCGTAAGGCTCCCATTCAGCGACTTGCCGACACGATTAGCGGCATTTTCGTCCCAATCGTTCTTATCATTGCAACGCTTTCCTTTGTGGTCTGGTTTGACTTCGCGTTGCCGGAAGCCCGACTGACTCAGGCGCTCATCGCCTTTGTTTCTGTGTTGATTATCGCCTGTCCCTGCGCGTTGGGGCTTGCGACACCGACTGCGATCATGGTAGGCACAGGAAAAGGAGCGCAACGAGGAATTTTGCTCAAGGGCGGCGAAAGTCTGGAAATTGCCGAAAAGATAGACGCGATCATTCTGGACAAAACTGGGACGATCACAACGGGGAAACCTGCCCTGACCGATCTGATTTGTGCGCCGGGAGTGACGGAGGAAAATCTTCTGAAATGGGCGGCAAGTGCGGAAGTCGCTTCGGAACATCCGCTCGGTGAAGCGATTGTCCGTGAGGCAAAAGCACGAAATATCGCTCTTTCTCCCGCGCGAAACTTTCGTTCTTTGACAGGGCGCGGATTGGAAGCGACGGTGGAAGGGGAAACCGTTCTTATCGGAAATGCGCTTTTGATGAAGGAGCGTGACATTGAAACCGACTCGCTCAAGGTGGAAGTCGAACGTCTTTCCGGCGAAGGCAAAACCCCGATGTTCGTGGCGCAAAACCGTTCTCTTGCCGGGGTAATTGCGGTTGCGGACACAATCAAGCCGGAAGCGAAAAGCACCATTTCACGCCTGAAAAGTATGGGCATTGAGGTTGCGATGCTGACAGGAGACAACCGTAGAACCGCTGAGGCGGTCGCAAAGCAGGTGGGAATCGAGCGAGTGAGGGCTGAGGTCTTGCCGGAACACAAAGCCGCCGAAGTCGAAACACTGAAGAGCCAAGGCAAAGTCGTGGCGATGGTGGGGGACGGCATCAATGACCCCCCCGCTCTTGCCGCCGCCGATGTGGGCATTGCAATGGGGGCAGGTACGGACGTGGCAATGGAAGCCGCTGATGTAACGCTGATGCAAAGCAATCTGGGGGGCGTGGTGACGGCGATTCAGCTCTCGCGGGCGACGATGAAAACGATTCGGCAAAACCTGTTTTTTGCGTTTGCCTACAATCTGGTGGGCATTCCGATTGCGGCGGGTGTACTCTATCCCTTTTTCGGGATCACACTGTCCCCGATGTTGGCGTCGGCGGCAATGGCTCTGTCAAGCGTCTCTGTCTTGACGAACAGTTTGAGATTGAGAAATGTGCGGATAGGGGAGTGATCTTCGCAAACT
>JACMPS010000142.1 GCA_014377395.1 Chthonomonadaceae bacterium | reverse complement strand
CTACGCCGCCGGGAAAGGGGGCTTTTGCATCTATGGGTTTTCCACCGAGGTCTTTCAAGCGCAGCTCACCAATGGGCCCGTACCCCTCGAAAACAAGTCCGTAGGAGTCGAAGCGGGCATGACATCCCGCACAAGCCGGGTTTTCACGATGTTGCGCGAGGGCTTGCCGAAGTGTCAAGTCACCGAGTTTGCTTTCATCGGCTGGCAACGCGGGAACGTTGGCGGGGGGTGGGGGAATGTTTTCTCCCAACACCCGACGCACCATCCAGTAGCCGCGCTTCACAGGGCTTGTCCGCAGACCGGGAGAGTTTTTCGTCAAAAACACCGCCATTGTTAGCAGTCCGCCACGCCCGTAACGATCCGCATTGTCCACACGCACCCACTCATTTTCCGCGGGTTTTACGTCGGTCATACCGTAATGTTTTGCAAGCGGCGCATTGACGAAAGTGTACTTCCCGTAAAGAATGTCCAGAACTGAGCGATCTTTCTGAAATTCGTCTACCAGAAACCGCAACGGCTCCTCGAACATGGACTCACGCAGGTTGTCATCAAAGGTAGGAAACTTCTGTTTGTCCACCGCGTTATGCTCCTCAAAGCGGCGGAAGTCAAGCCAGTTTCCGCCAAATTCAAGAGCAAGCGCACGGACACGCGGCGTCTTCAACATTCTACGCGACTGTGCGGCAAGTACCTCCGGGCGGTGCAAATCACCGGATGCGGCATGAGACAGCAGTTTGTCATCGGGCATACTCGACCAGAGAAAATAACTCAGCCGACTTGCAAGGGCGTAATCCGAAAGCGGTTGTGCGGTATTGCTTTTCTGTGGATCGGCGAGGGTGCGCTTCTCCAGTGAAACTGTTTTTACGCCGGAAGTGGGCCTGTCGGCTACTGCGGTTTCTTCGAGATCGAGCCGGAACAGAAACTTCGGCGACATCAAGATACCGATGATCGAGTCCCGAATGGCGTCCTCGTGCGTCAAACCCTCCTTTTGTCTAAGCGTATTGTAAAACGCCATAATCCCACTCTGTTCCGCTTCGGTCAAGGGGTGACGATAGGCGCGTCGAGCAAAAGTCAGCAGTCCCTTTTTGTGGGACGGCTCAGAAGCCAATCTTGCTCTTTCGGTGGCTCGAACCGTAGTGGAAACCCACTTAAAATGGTCTTCGATTGCCTTGAGTGCCAGTGGTTCTCCGCCGTTTTTCTGTGCTTTCGCCAGATAAAGGTCAGCCAGTCGTTTGATCTTTGCATCGGAAGTCGCGTCTTTGTCTTCGGCACGGACAAAGTTGAACTCGGCATCATTGATCGTTCCTGATTCGGCGCGTTCGTAGACGAAAAATTCGAGGTGCATCCGTTCCGGCACAAAGGCAACGGTGTTGAAATCAAGCCAGAGGCGGTTGAGTTCTTTCTGTCTCTTTTCATCAAGAATCAATTCCATGAGCGGGGTATCGTCTCGGAAATAACCCATTGAGTTGTGAAGTCCCGCCGTTAAAAGTCGTCCTTTGTCGCCCGGATCGTCCACAAACATTCTGCCGCGCTCCGCAATGTAGAACGCATCGGGGAAAACACTGCTGAATTGGTCGAATGCTTTCAGGTAAGGCGTACGTCCCCCCTCTTCTTGCGGTAAATAGAGGTCTGAATTTACAGCGTCAGTGATAGTTACCTCCGCCTTTTTTTGATTGCCATTCCGACGGGTAGGGACAACTCGTGTCGGGGGCGTTCCCCCGATTTGCAGATTTTTAGGATCGAACTGCCTGCGGTGCGAAGCATACTCCCGATCTTTCCAGAGAACAAAACATTGTCCTCCCGTCGAGAATCCACGCGGCACTTGAAGGTTATCGAAGTGCCACGCGACTTTTTTACGGAGTCCCAGCACCCAGTTCCGCATCGCATCGCAACCCGCTCTTGCTACCTCAGGGTGTGCTTTGTCGGGGGCGGGCAAAGCATTCCACTGCGATTGGAGACCCACAAGCGGACCTACTTTCTCGCCTGTCGTAGTGAGGGTTTTCCACACTAATTCCAGATAACGTGGACTCACTTTCGCTTCAGTAGCGAGGGTTTGCAGGGTGGCATTGGGAACACCGAGCGCAACGCGATGTCTGTATCGCCATGCGGTTCTGAAGTAGTCGGCGTAGTCAGTAGGTTGCTTTTTATAGAAATCCACGATACGCAAAATGCAGTATTTGTCGCGGTCGGTTTCGGCAAGAACGGGGTGAGACGCAAATTCCAATCCTGCGGAGGTCAGCACAACATGGTCTGCGATTTCCTTTGCCGCCTGCACATATTTTTTCATCAGTGCCGGAGAAAGAGTAAGCGACTCACCGGAGTTGTCGAAGCCTTCCTGATTTGCCGGATCAACGGGAAATTCACGGGTGGGGCGCAGGTCTTGCCCGGTAAGATCACGAATCGTGTAATCGTACTCCGCGTTACTCAGGCGACGTGCGAGGACAGGCCCCGGATCACCTGCGTTTCGCTGTGCTTCGTATTGGCGCACATCACGAATCCAGAGGATCACGGCTTCACTTTGCTTCACTGAGGGTCGCTTCGTGATTTCGGAGGGCGGCATTTGCTTTGCCACAAGCCGCTCCATCAGAAGAGACCAGTGAGGATAACCGCGAACGACGGACGCCATATCGGAATAAGCGGTGAGATCGAGTTGCGCCTGTGGATTGTCTTTTCCGTGACAGCCGACACAATAGGTTTGCATATAAGGGCGGACTATAGAGACAAAACGTTGCTCCAGTTCCGTGCGGGGCTTGTCCAGAGCGGTTGCGCCGGAAGCACCTGTCCACACAAGCACGGATAAAAACGCGGAGATCGACGCGAAAACACTCCACGCACCGGAACTTGACTTAAATTTAGGGTAAATCACTCAATAGACCTCTTACTAATTCTCACATCGCACTTGTGAAAGTTTATGAACTTTCTGTTTTCTCGGCGTCTCGCTTTGTGGAATACGAAGTGACGCAAAAACGCCTTTACGTCCCAATTTTTAATGAAGGATGTTCTATTCGACGCAATGCAACCTTCTTTGTTTCTGTAAAAGTCTTAATTTCGCGGAAAAAGAGAGAATTGCTATGGGCAGAATACTTGGAAACTCCCTCCTCTCCCCTGAAAGTCGTCCCTTAACAATTCGGCGGTTTTCTCTCCGCAAAATTTAACACAATGTTAATATTACCTTAACACCTTTTCATCCCACTCCCTGCTATCCTACTGGTAGAGACAAATAGCGGTTGCGCTTTACGAAAACCGCATTCCTTTCTCTCTTCTTGCAGTCTGCAAATTTGCCTTTTTTTCATCGTGATCTTCTGTCGAAAGAAGGAGGGCAAACGATGCTTCAGCATGATAAGATAGATTGTAAGGTCAAAATTTAACAGTCCCTTAACCTTGTCTTAACACTCCCTTAATCTAAATGGCTTACATTAAGAGAGTGTTAAGCAATTTGTAGAACGAAATGGGAAATTTTAATACCCTCTCTTTTCTGAGAGCCTTCTACCTGCCACCCTAACGGCGCACTCTACCGTTATTCACCTTTTGAATTGCAGGATGCGCTGATTGATCGTTACTCTTTACTACCAAGTCAGGAACTTCCACTCATGAAAACACGCAACCAGGGCTTTACGCTCATCGAATTGCTTGTCGTGATCGCTATTATTGCGATTCTAGCGGCAATTCTTTTCCCGGTCTTCGCGCAGGCACGCGAAAAGGCGCGACAGACTTCTTGTTTGAGCAACACCAAACAAATCGGAACCGCGATTTTGATGTATGCCCAGGATTATGATGAGACACTTTTAGGTTATCGCTTTCAGCAAACGGGCATCAATCAGAATCCTTATGCGACGGATACTCGTGTAGGAAACGGTGCCAAAGTGCCGATCTTTTTCAATCAGCTTCTTAACCCCTACGTCAAAAATGATCAGGTCTGGAAGTGCCCCTCCAGTCGTCGAAGTTGGGTCAATCTCGACACGCAACCCGTAACGCCGGGAGACAATTTTCAGAGTTACGGCGGGCAAAATTCCTATGGAGCCAGTAACTACCTGTTCCGCTCAAACTCCGGGCTGGGAATGGCGGCAGTTGTCGCGACTGCGGATACCGTAGCAATGACGGATGCCATGTACTACAACGTCCTGCCAAAAACCCCCTGTCGCCTTGCGGGAGAAACTTATGGAACTGCGACTTCACCTGTAGACCCGACCTCCAGTTCCTATCCGCGTTACTGGAAAAATATCGGTAATTCGTACATCAATTTCGCACCCCTCGTTGAACCAAACAATCTCGAAGCGGAAAAACTCGGCAAAAGTCGCCACTCCGAACAGATTAACACGATCTATCTGGACGGACACTCCAAAGCCATCCAGTACAATCGCCTGATCAATGATGCGGGACTTATACGCGGTGGAACCACAAGTATCTGGGATCCCTACAAAACAGGATGCCAGTAGACCTCACAAAATGTACTCGTCCGGTTTCTCACAACGGAAATCGGACAGTTGAATCAACAACTCCAGATGATCAGTTAGGTCTGAGTAGGAACGCATAGCCTCGGAGAGCACTTGTTTGTGGTCGCGGAGTAAGTTCTACTGGCTTGCTACCGTTCTAACTGAAAATTTAATCGAACGTTAATGCTCCCTTAACACTCCCTTAACCCTTGTAG
>JACMPS010000141.1 GCA_014377395.1 Chthonomonadaceae bacterium | reverse complement strand
CTTTCGGCGTGTAAATCCTACTTGCTTGCGAGAAGACTACACAATCTTGGAAAAAATCGAGGGACAGGGGCGGTTTCTCGGTTGCGTTCTCGGAGTACGAACGCTGGAAAAACACTGGTGGGGCGAAGGTGAAGTCAAGTTTTATCTCGATAACGACACCGATTTCCCGACACTTTGCGGTACGGGACTGGAAGATTATTTCGGTTCGGCATGGGGCATCGGGGAGTTTATGTCGCCCTTTCTCGGCTGTCCGCTCTACTTAGAGGGCGAGAACAAAGGCGAAAACGGCGGGTCACGCATCAGTCTTTATCGCTTTCACCTCGAAGACCCGATCTGGTTTCACACTTCGCTGAAAGTGACGGTGCAACAACTCGGCGGTGCGTTTATTGAGGCGGATCGTGAACGCCTGACTGATGGAACTCTGCCTCTCACCACGCCACTTACGGACGGGCAAACATTTACCCTTTTCGAGCGGCAAGACGACTTCTCTTCCGTCGCCTACTTCTACCTCGACGCCCCTGAAGTCCCTTCACGATCCCCTTTCCCCTCTCGTGAGACCCGCTCTGCTGATCTCTAAATGTTGCGCCACTTTTCTCGCTCGCTTCCGTATTTCCTAATAGTGAGGACGGACGCGGAAGAGAAATTTACCACCCGCTTCGCTAGAGAGCACAGAGACACAGAGAAATGCAGGGAGAGACCTCACGTAAAGAAAAGAGAGCAGGAGAAAGAGTATCAATCCGCATTCTTTTTTCTCCTTCCTTCTTCGCATTTCAATCCATACCATCGGTGTTAATCTGTGGATAAAACTCCTCTGTGCATTTTCTTCTCTGTGCCTCTGTGTCTCTAGCGTAGCGGGTGATAAACTATTTTTGGGCGAAAAGGAGACGGGGACGCGATGAGCGACAAAGCGGTGTTGATTGTCAACACGAAATCACGGCGGGGCAAACTGTGGTTTCAGAGAGCCTGTGAGACCCTGCCGCGCCTGGGTGTGCCGTTGCGGGAAGCCATTGCGCTCAAAGACCCCTCGAAGTTACCGGAACTTGTCCGCCGTGAGATTGCGAGGAAAACGGAGCGGATCATCGTGGGAGGTGGAGACGGTTCGCTCAGTGCCGCCGCAAAGCATTTTCTCGACAAGGAAACGATCATGGGAGTGCTTCCCTTCGGGACAGGAAATCAGTTTGCACGAGATTTGCACATTGACGTGAATGTAGAAGCCGCCTGCAAAGTCATTGCGGAGGGCAAGGTAATGCCCATTGATGTGGGAACCGTCGGTGACAAGATTTTCCTCACGGTGACAACCACTGGGATCACTACGCAAATCGCTCATTCACTCACTCCCGAAACAAAAAGGCGGTTCGGCATTTTCGCGTATGCTTTTGCAGTTCGTCAGGCACTCTACAAAACCAAAGTGTTTACCGCGCACATCACCACCCCCGACGAGACTTTCGATTGCAGGACGGTGCAGGTTGTGGTTGGAAACGGAAGGTATCACGCGGGACCGTTTTTGATCGCCCCTGAAGCCATGATTAACGACGGCTTTCTGAACGGTTATGCGATTACGGACACAAGCCGACTCGGATTGGTCAAATTCGCGATTGCAATGATGAGCGGCAAACAAAACCATTTACAGGGGGTTCATATGTTTCGCGCCACCTCTGTGCAATTAGCCACAACACCAATGCAGAAAGTCATCGTAGACGGCGAAGAGGCACTGCAAACCCCGATTTCGATTGGACTGAAACGCAAAGCCATCCGCGTGATGGTGCCGCAAGATTTTCAGCCGGAAAAAGAAGTCGAGGAGGCACTCAAGCAGGAAAAAGAAAGCAACCCGGAGAATACTCCCCGTGAACAATAACTTAAGACTTCAGGGGAGATGTATTCATGGCGGAAAAGGGCAAAAACACAGTTATCGGCGGAAGTGGCTTTCACCACATCGCGATTAAGGCATGGGATTACGACCGTACCCTGAAATTCTATACGGAAGCCCTGGGATTCACCCGGCGTTATGGGTGGGGAAGCGATGAGCGGGCGAACGGCGGCAAAGACTCACGCGCCGCAATGCTCGACACGGGCGACGGCAACTATCTCGAACTGTTTGCAGGACGCGAAGGCGACCCGAACACCCCCATTTCCGAAGGCGGTTTTCTCCATATTTGCTACCGCGCCGACGACCCCGCCGCCGCTTACGAAAAGGCACTTGCGGGCGGTGCTACCTCCGTCACCCCTCCAAAGAAAGTGGTTCCTCCCGGTTGCGATTATCCGATTGAGTTTCATATCGCGTTTGTGCGTGGTTTCGACGGCGAAGTGATCGAGTTTTTCCATTCGGAGGAATTGTAGGGTGCGCTCATGCAGAACGTTAGGGGTAGCATTTGCGCTACCCCTACAATTTTTCCTTGTTTTCGCGCTGTGCTTCGTTTCGCTTCGGGGAACGGCACAGGTCCCGACAGTCCCCACCTATTCGCACGACGTTGCCCCCCTTCTTGCAAAGCGGTGTGTGCAATGCCACGATGGAAACAAAACCTCATCTGCGCCCTTCACTTTGACGAGTTATGAGGATGCGGCGCGACGCTCCCAACAGATCGCGCAGGTGACGCAAACCCGGTTTATGCCGCCCTGGAGACTGGACAACCCGGCGGGCTTTCGCACCGTCTGCCGCCTCAGTGCAAACGAAATCGAAACCTTAAAGCGGTGGAGTGAAACCGGCATAAAACGCGGAAATCCTCTTCCCGTCCTCCTTCCCGCCCCGGCAAAGTCGGTCACTTCAACCCTCGGTAAGCCTGATCTCGTGCTGAAAATGTCGGCGGCTTACTCCGTTTCCGCTTCCACCACCGATACCCTCGCCCTGAACCGCAGTTTCGTGTTGCCAACAGGACTCAAGAAAGACGTTTGGCTCAGAGCAATT
>JACMPS010000140.1 GCA_014377395.1 Chthonomonadaceae bacterium | reverse complement strand
TCCGAAGCCCCCGTTCTACCCGACACGCTCCTACGCTCCTACGAGGAGAGCATTGAGACGCCGCCCGAACAACTGCTTCGCCCCACAAATAATCCTGAGAATAGGAAAGCAGAATAGAAGAATCGCATAAAATCGGCGGTAGTTGTAGGAGATTTCTCCTAGAGGGCAAACCGTTTCTGCCCGGTCAATTGTTTCGTTCAGTAGATCTACGGGAACCCCTCGCAAACTACTTGCCAATCCCAACTAATTCTGCCAGCGTCTCTACACCGTCTCGCTCCATGAGTTTGATCAAGCCCGTGTTGATGTGACGTGCTACAAAGGGACCCTCGTAAACCATTCCGGTGTAGACTTGCACAAGGGAGGCACCTGCCCGGATGCGCTCGTAGGCGTCCTGTGCCGTGAAAATTCCTCCGACACCGATCAGCGGAATTTTCCCTTCCGTCATCCGGTAAAGTTGTCGAATGACGGTGGCGGCACGATCTTTCAGGGGCTTACCGCTTAATCCGCCCGTTTGTTCGACGTGAGAAACTACGCCTTCACGGGCAATCGTCGTGTTGGTGGCGATAATCCCCGTAATTCCCGCTTCGATTACCACTTCGACAACTTCCGCCATATCTCCCTCGGTCATGTCAGGAGAAATTTTGACGAAAAGGGGAACAGGCGGCACGTTTCGCTTTTGCGCGAGAGCGATTCCGTCTTCCGCCAGCATTTTCAGCAACGTACCGAGTTTGTCTTTTTCCTGCCACTGTCTCAGCCCCGGCGTATTCGGTGAGGAAACATTGATCACCACGAAATCCGCCAGCCGTGACAGTCGCCGAAAACTCGTGCGGTAATCGTCGAGAATGGCGTCGTCCCCCGAAACCAGTTTTGTCTTACCGATATTGATGCCGAGCGGCGTGGAGAGTTTCCGTCCCCGTCTCAATTTTGAGATTCGTTTTGCAACGACTTCGGAGCCGTCCGAATTAAAGCCCAGGCGATTCACCAAAGCCCCCTGTTCGGGAAAACGAAACACACGCGGCTTCGGGTTGCCGGGTTGCGGTTGCGCGGTGACGGTTCCGGTTTCGACAAACCCGAACCCAAAATTCGCCCAGATGGGAATCGCTTTGCCGTTTTTGTCGCATCCGGCGGCAAGTCCGACAGGGTTAGGAAAGGTCATTCCTGCAACTTCGATGATGAGCCGGGAGTGAGTATAAGGAGGACGTGAGAGACCTGCGGGTAAGCCGGAGGCGATGGCGAGCATTTCCAGAGTGCGCTCATGGGCGATTTCGGGGTCTTGCGTGAAGAGGAGCGGGCGAATGGCACGACGATAAATCATAAAGGAATTATACCCTTTGAGAGACACTTCCGGGAAAGTGTCAAATATTGAGTGTTGAGATAAGGCTTTTTCTTTGCTTCCCCACCCTGATCTTGTTCACTCAACCCTCCCTCAAAAAGCCGGGAGAGGGGAATTAATGCAAAAGCACTCTACTATTTCCCTCCCAACACTTGACACTCACCACTTAACACCTTCTTCTCCTCCATAAGGCACGGAAATTGCACCTGTTAAAATGACGGTTTGCAGTTCCCCGTCTCCCCTCTCATGGAACTCATGCAAGACCCGGCTCGAGGTGACATTTCCCCGCTTTTCGCCCTTTTTTCACTTCTGCTAAAACTACCGGGTAAAATCTCTCAAGTAAGCCAACGGTGATGCCGATAATAAACGGCAGAACCTCAAAATTCACATCTCTGATGGCGATTGCGCCCTCTCAGCGAAGACGTGAGGAGTAATTTTTCAATGAATATCTGCGTTATCGGTACAGGATACGTCGGTTTGGTGACAGGTGCGATCTTTTCCGATCTCGGTAACGAGGTCATTTGCGTTGACTTGAATCCCGCCAAAGTCGAAATGCTCAATCGTGGTGAAATGCCGATCTATGAACCGGGACTCGAAGAGATCGTCCTGCGGAACGCCACCGAAAAACGACTGACCTTCACCACCGAACTCGAAGGCGCGGTTAAGTTCGCGGAGGTGATTTTCATCTGCGTCGGTACTCCCCCGCTTCCGAACGGCGACCCCGATATGCAATACATTTCGAGCGCGGCAGCCTCGATAGGGAAAGCCCTGAACGGCTACAAAGTCGTCGTTAACAAGTCTACCGTGCCTGTAGGAACGGGGAACCTAGTGCGCGAAATCATTGAGGCAAACCGCATAGGAGATACGGAATTCGATGTCGTTTCCAACCCGGAATTCTTGCGGGAAGGCTCGGCGATCAAAGATACACTGGAACCAGATCGTATCGTGATCGGTGCACCTCATCAGACCGCCGCGATGAAACTCATCGAGCTTTATTCGCCGCTGGAACGCCCCATGCTGATTACCGATGTCGCCTCGGCAGAGATGATCAAGTATGCCTCCAATGCGTTTCTGGCAACAAAGATCAGTTTTATCAATGCCGTCGCGAATATCTGTGAGGCAGTCGGTGCGGACGTTCAGCAGGTCATCAAAGGCATGGGAAGTGACAACCGTATCGGACGAGCGTTTCTGAACGCGGGTCTCGGTTATGGCGGTTCCTGTTTTCCAAAAGACAGCAGTGCTTTGCTTCGCACCGCCGAGAAACACGGCTATGAATTTTCGCTGATGAAGGCGGTCATGGACGTAAACGCAATGCAACCGATTTTGTTTGTCAATCGGCTTCGCAAAGCGGTTGGCGGCTCCTTTAAGGGGAAAACAATCGGGATGCTCGGTCTTGCCTTTAAGCCGAACACGGACGATATGCGTGACGCAAAGTCCGTGGAAATCATCAAAATTCTGCAAGACGAAGGCGCAACCGTCAAAGCCTACGATCCTATCGCAATGGAGAACACGCAAAAGATTTATCCCGATTTGTGCTACTCGAAAAATTCTTATGACGCCGCACGGGAAACCGATGCTGTGATCGTTGTCACCGAGTGGAACGAATTCAAGCAACTGAACATGGAACGCCTGAAATCTCTGATGAAGACTCCGGTTCTTTTCGATGGTCGCAACATCTACGATCCCGTGCAAATGCGCCGCCTCGGGTTCGATTATCACTCTATCGGGCGCAAAATGAGGGAGTAAGGGTTAAGGGTTAAGGGTTAGGTGTTAAGCGTCAAGGCTCAACACTCAATTCGCGACGCTGAACGCCTCTTCCTGGAGTACACCTATGTCCTTGCTGGAAAGAATGTTGAATAAGGGACGCAATGAGCATTATGAGCGGGGCATCCGCTTTTTCGACACGGGCTTATATGAGGAGGCTCTGGCTTCCTTCGAGTGCGCGAAGAGTTCCGGCGGAAACGGACGTAAAGACCCGATGACGGAGAAACTGACCGCGTTTTACACGGCGGAGTCTCATGCACATCTCGGTCATTCGGCGATGAAGCGGGGGCTGTGGGAAAAAGCCGCTGACCGCTTCCGCGACGCCCTCACGATTCACCCGCATTATGCCGACCTGCACTTTCACCTGGCGAGGGCGTTGCGCTCCTGCGGCGTACCGGAAGAGGCGTTGCTTGAGATCGAGGCGGCGCTGAACGTCAATCCCCGATACGCAAAGGCGTACCTTTACGGCGGACTGATTCGCTACGAAATGGGCGAACGAAACGCGGGCATCAAGGGGTTGCAGACGGCTCTTGAACTGGAACCGGGCTTTTGCACCGATGCGTTTTTGCGCGGCGTCGAGTATGACCGTGATGGCGACACGCTGGCGGCACTCCAATCTTTCGAGCAGGTTGCTTACACCGAAGTGGACGATATTCAATTCCATTTCCGATTGGGGAGCGATTATCGCCGCCGGGGTCTTCTGGACGATGCAATCTCCGAATACGGAAAAGCCCTACAACTGAACCCGAATTTCGCAGATATTCGCAATCATCTCGGTATGGCGTATCGGCAAAAAGGGATGTCTCAGGAAGCACTTGGCGAGTTCCGCATGGCTCTGAACATCAATCCGAATTTTGTGGGAGCAATGATAAATCTGGCGTTGACGTTACGTGACACGGGCGATATCGCTGAGTCGAAAGCCCTGTTCTCCGAGGTGCTGATCCGCTCTCCCGAAAATCTGATCGCTCGTGAGGCTCTGGGCGATTACGAACTGGCAGTCAAAGCGGCGTAGGTGTTAAAGTTTTGGTGAAGAGGCTTCGTTAAGAGCCATGTACGGGCGCATAAGAGCCATGTCCTGAGACATAATTTCTCCTTCCGAACTCATAAGAGAGGCTTCCGAGCGAGGAACAGCCTCTTGATGACAACGGAGGGGGCTAATATGCGCCCGTACATGGCTCTTATGTCTTTGGAGTAGGTACATTAGTGCCGGGAGGTGCCTCTTGTTTGATCCGACACGATCACAAAGTCTCCCGACGCCCCCCTTATTGTTGCTCAATGTGATTCCACCCGTTAGAAACCCCCTCGGCAAAGGTTCGCCTCTCTTCCAGGTTTACAGACGTATAAAAGGAGGCGGCTCTATCTGGTATAATTTTCGGCATGAAATCTTTTACTTTTTTGCTCGGAATCTTTCTTCTACCGCTCCCTTCTCTCACTACACACGCGCAAAATGAGGAGGCGACACGCCCGATCAAGTTTGCAAGGCAACCCGCACTTTCTCCCGATGGCTTACGCCTTGCGTTCTGTTATCTCGGTGACATTTGGACCTCAAACGCG
>JACMPS010000139.1 GCA_014377395.1 Chthonomonadaceae bacterium | reverse complement strand
GATCTCGAAGGTCACGGGCGTATCTGCAAGGGCGGCGCGGGTTGCCATGTCCAGCCCCAATACTCGCAGGTGCATTGTCTGACCGGGCTGATAAAGTGGCTTGTCGGTGGTGAGCATAAGGGTTGCCGACTCTTCGACCGTCACGGTTTGCTCAACCACATCATTGCCGAGCGGGGAGGTGACAATAACCGTTAATTTGTAGGGTCCCGGATTTTTCACGCCGACCTTGAACTTTGCGGAAAGTGTGCCGAGTGAGTTTGTCGCCCCGGAATAAATCGAAAGTGGAACCCCGGCAGGCTTGTTGTTTTCAAGTTTCGTCAGGGCGATTTGCACAACGGCATCCACCGGTTTGCCCGTGTTATGATCCCTGACCAGTACCCTGAGGGCGGCAGGACTACCCTTCAGCCAGCGGGTTCCACCGAGTACCTGCGTTTCAAGCGGGGAGATTTTAAGGTTGACATCCATTTTTTTTGTGAGACCCAGTGCCATTGCGGGGGGCAAGATCGCTCCCGCCATTGTCGCCCCGGAAAGTATCAGTGAAAGTGTGCGTTTTGTTCGCATTAACATCGTTGTTTCCTTTTGATAAAAAGCCGTATTTCTGCCGTTTGGACGAGGGGCGGCGTGTGAGGGTTACATTCGGCTCTTTGTGAGAGCGGAAAACTGCCGAAGATTTGCAAAGGTGAACAAAAAGAGTCGGCGCGGAACGTTTACGACATCCTCTCTTACAGTGTATACTGAAAGAGGACAGAGACTAGTTTTTGAGCCGGCGAAAGGCTATTGCGATGACATTTACGCTAGAACTTACGTTAGAAGAAGAAAAATTAGTTCGGGAGGCACAAAATCGCGGCATTGATGTCGAAGTGCAATTAAGAAAAGCACTTTCCGATCTTTCCTCTGAAGAGATTCACGAGACCCCCGAAGTGTGGAGCAAACGCTTTCACGCATGGATAGAAAGTCATCGGGGGATGGATTTGCCCTCGCTCTCCGACAAAGATATCTCCCGCGAAAGCATCTACGGGGAACGGGGCTAATGGACTGGCTCCCGGATACAAACCTGCTTTTACGACATATGGATACAGACCACGCGCTTAATCCGCTTGCAGTCGAAGTGATGGACCGACTGCGGTTGAGGGGGGATCGTTTTGTTCTTGTGCCACAGAATATCTACGAATTTTGGAACGTCTGTACACGTCCCTTAGAGAAAAATGGGTTAGGCTTGACCGTCTCTCAAACGGCAATAGAAATTTCCAAACTGGAGAGCCTCTTTCCGCTCTTTTCGGACAACCGTCATGTCTACCTTGAATGGAAGTTTCTTGTTGAAACGTATGCTGTCAAAGGGGTACAAGTTCACGATGCACGTCTTGTGGCGGCAATGTTGACGCACAAAGTGACGCACCTGCTCACCTTTAACGCCTCCGATTTTACGCGCTATGCGGCAATCATTACGGTGGTAAATCCGCATCATTTAACGTGAAAATAGAAAAAATAGAAACCGACCCCGCCGTTATTTTGTCTAGCCAATCACCAAGACCTGATTTGCAAGCCAAAATTCGAGGACAACGCCCAATGAACCTGAAACGATTTGCTCATTTATTAACGGCAGGAGGGTGCGCCCTCCTCTTGCCTTTGCTCACGCCCGGAGTGAATGCCGCTCCTCGCCTCTTTCCGCAGACCGCCCCGGAAGTCGTTCTCGCTGACTTCGGATTTAAGGACATTGGCGGCAAAACGCATCAACTAAACGAGAAACTGGATGGCAAAACAGCGAAGGCAAGCGTCTTCTTTTTCTCCTCGACACAATGCCCGATCTCCAATATCTACTCGCCGCGCATGATCGAACTGGCAAAAAGTTACGCCGCAAAAGGTGTGCAGTTCTATCTTGTCAACTCGAACCGGGAGGACAGCCTCGCTTCCGTCAAACGTTACGCCACCGAGCGTCCCTTTCCGTTTCCCGTGATCAAAGACAATGGAACCGCTCTTGCGGATCACCTCAAGGCAACGCACACGCCGCAAGCCATTATTCTCGACAGCCGCTCGATTGTGCGCTACCGGGGACGTATTGACGACAACTCCGACCGCACGAAAATTATTCGGCACGATGTAAAAGACGCCCTTGAAGCGATTCTCTCAGGGCAGAGTGTGTTGCGTTCGCGCACTCAATCTTTCGGTTGCTCGATCTTCCGTGAGAATATCGCCACCCCCGCCAACATCACGCTGGCGAAGGTCACGTATGCGCGTGATGTCGCCCCCATTTTGATGAAAAATTGTACCGTGTGTCATCGAGATGGCGAGGCGGCTCCCTTTCCCCTTGAAACCTACAGCCATGCAAAAACCTGGGCGTCCGCCATTAAATCTTACACCGCACACCGACAAATGCCGCCCTGGAAAGCCTCGCCCGGCCTCTGCGAGTTCCACGATGCTCGTGTGCTGACCAACAAAGAAATCGCCACATTGGGGGCGTGGGCGGATAGCGGCGCGGAGGCTGGAAACTTGAAAGAGGCTCCACCCCTGCCCGTTCGCCTTGAAGGGGGCTGGCGACTGGGCAAACCCGACGCGGTTCTTTTCTCGAAAGAGGCGTACACGCTGACCGAAGAGGGGCAGGACGTGTACCGCCAGTATGTGCTACCCTTCGACAATACGAAAGACGTTTACCTCAAAGGAATCGAGTTTCAGGCGGGAAATCGTGCGGTTGTTCATCACATGATTCTCTATGTTGACCTGAAAGGCAGATCGCTGGAACTGGACGCGCAAGACCCGGAACCGGGCTACTCCGTCGCCAATGGAGACGGCAGTATTGGGATTCCGCTTAATCAAACCCAGTGGGTAGCGGGTTGGGCGCCGGGCAATACCGCGCGATTTTTGCCGGAAGGGTGTGCGTTTAAGATACCGCAGGGGACGCACCTTGTTTTGCAGGTTCACTATCACAAAAACGGCGCAAAGGTGAAAGATCAAAGCAAAATCGCTCTTTATCTCACCGACGCCGCCAAACTGGAGAACGTCGTTAGTACTCATGCCCTTCTCTATCCCTTTCTGAACCTGAAACCGGGCGTCGCCGATCAAAAAATAACGACCGCAACGACATTGCCGAACGAAGTAAAAATTATCGGTTTGATGCCGCATATGCATATGTTGGGGCGGCAAATCGGATTGACCGCCGAACTGCCCGATGGAACCGAAAAGCCCCTGATCAAAATTGAAGACTGGGATTTCAACTGGCAAGAAACGTACTCTTTTGTGGAGCCGCCCACCTTCCCGAAAGGCACGAAAATCCGACTTCGTGCCCCCTTCGACAACACCGAGGATAACCCGCGCCAACCCTCTCACCCGCCGCGTCTTGTGCGGTGGGGGGAAGCCACCACCGACGAAATGTGCATCGGATTTTTCCAGTATCTTGTGCCGATGCAAAAAGCAATCGCACAGAAGTAGGCTCTTGATTGCCCCCGAATCCCTGTCAGTTTCGGGGGCTTTCCTTTACTCCCGGCAATGATTGACCCCGCTTTTCGAGAAGGAAAACCCACTTATGATGTCCCGTAATTTTTGTTTTTCGATGTTGCTGACCACTGCCGCAACAATCGCCTCTCTCTCTCCGCTCTCTGCGGAAACACCGTTTGCGCCGGGTGACTTTAAGTCCGCCTGTACGCTGGCGGGCAAAACAAAACGGATCGTTCTCGTGGATTTTTATACGACTTGGTGCGGACCCTGCAAACAGTTGGACGAGACCACCTGGAAAAACAAATCGGTGAGAACGTGGCTGAGCAAAAATGCGATCAGTCGCAAGATTGACGCCGAAAAGCAAACCTCACTCGCGAGCAAATACAAAATCCGCGCCTATCCCACGATCTTGTTGCTCAAGCCCGACGGTACTGAGATTGACCGCCTTGTCGGGTATCGTGAACCCACTCTGTTCTTGACGGAGGTGAAACAGGCACTTGCAGGGCAGAACAGTGTCTCACGGGCAAAAGCCAAAATGAACGCAAAAGGCAAGAACGATCCGATGGAGCGTATGAATTACGCAAGGGCTCTCGCAGAAAAAGGACGCAATGCAGAGGCACTGAAAGAGTTTTTGTGGTGTCTGGATAAAGGCAATCAGTACGGACCTGCTTTTTATGGTGTCAGACTTTCCTTTTTGCTGAGTGACATCAAAGACCTCGGAGCGGAGTATCCTCCTGCACTGGCGGCTCTGACAAAACGCCGAGACACAGCACAACTTGCCCTTGAAAAAGGCTCTCTTAGCCGCGACGTTGCATTAGACTTTGCTTCCTACAACAAAACTCTGGAGCAACAAGAAAAAACGCTCGTCGTCTATGATCGTCTCAAGGAGAAAAATCCGCGTGTTGCTAACGTTATGTTCATCTCGATCCGTGATTTGCTCTTAGAACAGAAACGTTATGCGGAGTTTATCGAAGGAACCGATGACAGAGCGACGTATATAGATAAGGAAATCAAAAACTATGAACAAATGGGCAATGAACTGGGACTGGATAAAAAGATGAAAGCGTTTATGGAAGAGGCAAAAAAGACCCTCAAGCCGATGACGGTGGAGAAGGGTGCTGATCTTTACGAGGCACTGCTGGGAACAAATCGAATCACGGAAGCGAACGCCACGAGCGAGAAACTCATCAAATTCGATCTCAGTGCAACAACCTACACGAGCTTGATGAAACGTGCTGTTCGCGCTGGAAAACCCGAAGTCGCCCAAAAATTGAGGGAATCCGCGAAGACCTCTCTTCCCGCCGCTGAGTTTGCGCTTCTCGACAAGACGAAAAACTTCTAATTCACAAACTAAAAGTCCCTTCCCACAATTTGGGGAAGGGACTTTTTTATTTCTGTTTGCGTAACTCTTCGGGCTTGTGTGCCGCTTGCGCTCCCGTTTTGTCCGACTCGACAAGGTACTGCGGCTCCTCTTCAGAGGCTTTAACTTTGTGCGTTTTGATATGGGTTTCCTCAGTCAACTTCTTAATGACTTTGCCCTCAATCGTGCCCTCCGAAGAATCCCACTCGACTTTATCGCCCGCCTTGAACGTTGTACTCATGTCTTGATACCCTCTGAATTGTTTATTTTAATTATTCTTTGACGCGGCGATGTTCATGCCCCACATGAGTGACTTCATCGGGAGACTTGACGAGTTCCTGATGACTTTCGTGGGCTTGTACCACGAACATTGGTTTCTCCACCGTCGCCATATATTTTTCGCCGCTAATCGTGGCATCTTCGGTCAGGAGGCGAATAATCTTTCCTTCTTGCTCCTCACCTTTTTCGTCTCGCCATGCGATTTTATCGCCCTTTTGTAAGTGGTTACTCATAATTAATCTACTTTTCCTCGTTTGTATTGAATGCCCGTTTCCGGACTACAAAGAAGACGCCGGGAGAGGGCAGGGGGTTCCTGAAAAGCAAGGGGAAAAGGGATTAGGTGATAGGGAGTAGGGATTAGAAAAGACAAATACGGGGAGACCTCATGCAAAAACGCAAAGGAAAGAGAGAACAGCAAAAGTTGAGGGCATTTGCATCGACTCCCCTCTCCCAGATTTTGGGGGAGGGGTTGGGGGTGATGGCAGAGCGAAACAATCTCTAACTCAACACTTAATCCTTAACACTTCTCACCGAGATAGGTCTCCAAAAATTCATTGCGGAACTTGCCCTGCGGATCGTATTCTTCGAGCAATCGTCTGAAATCCGGCAACTTTGGATAAAGAGATTGTATCCGTGAAGGCGACATTGTAAAGAGTTTGCCCCAGTGGGGACGCGCATCGAACGGCTCCAGTTGTGCCTCAATGAGTGGCAACACTTTCTTAACGGCGTCCCATTTCGGCTTCCACGTAAAGTGAATCCCAATACAGTCTTGCTTGTAGCACGGACTCATCCAGAGCGTATCGGCGGCAACGGTTCTTACCTCCGAAACCAGAAGCAGGGGCGCGATTTGCTCACCGATTTGTTGTATCGCCTCCAGCGCGGAGAGCGCATGAGCGCGAGGAAGAAGATACTCGGATTGCAGTTCTTCGCCCCGGCTCGGCGTAAATTCCATGCGAAAATGAGGCAATCGCTCAAACCATGCACCGGGGACACCGCCCTGCTCGGTACAATTTTCGGCGGACATATCGGGTAGGGGGTGACGCGGGCGGGTGGCAAGAGTAGCCCCAAACCACTCCGATGTCGCTTCAACAGAGGCGGTTTCGTGAGGATTTTCCTCGACAAGACTTTTAATCCAGACCTGAGTGAAATTCTCGTTTTGCCAGTGCGTGAAAAGACTCACACTGTAAGCACTCGACACAATTTCATCGAAGTTCGCTCTGAGTTGCGTCATCGAAAGATTTTCGTAAACGGTCTGTTTCATCGTGAACGTCGGCAAGAGATCAAGCGTTAACTGGCTGACGACGCCTAAGCCGCCCAACCCGACGACCATCCCCTTGAACACCTCTTTGTCATGTTCGCGGGAAAGACAAATCTTTTCACCGAGAGCCGTCACAATTTCCATTGCCGAAACCGCCGTCGCCAGATTTCCGTTTCGGACGCCCGAACCGTGTGTGGCAGTAGCAACAGCTCCCGCCACCGAAATATGGGGCAGAGAGGCAAGGTTGTGCAGGGCAAAACCCTCCCGGTTCAACACTTTGCAGAGTTCCCCGTATCGAATACCTGCCTCAACAGTCACCGTCATTCGCTCCTGATCCAGCGAAACGATTCTGTTGAGATGTTGCAGAGAAATCAGGTTCTCCGTTGAGTCGGCGATGCCGTTAAAGGAATGTCGTGAGCCGAGACACTTGATTTCAGGGTATTGTAAGACCAGATTTTGTAACTGCTCCACCGTGTAGGGCGTGTGCAGATTTTGGGTACCGTAAGTATAGTTACCCGACCAATTTTTAAGCGATGCCGTCATGCAGAATGCCCTTCTCGAAACTCGATTTCCAGAGCCTTCGATTTACTGTTAAATGCGACGATCTACCGATTTATACGTAGTAAGCGACAACTACATTTTCTATCAATTGACAAGGATTACCATTTTTGCTTTCCTCCGACCTGCCCGATCAAAATAATCCTGAACTTTCGCTGTTGTCTCAAGGAGGTTTGTCTGAAACGAACCTCCCTCAAATACGCCTTCTTGAATCCGTTCTGTCCTCTATTGCAGACCTCGTCTATGTTTTCGACCGGAACTGCCGCTTTGTCTACATCAATCAGGCACTTCTTGATCTGTGGCAAAAATCGCTACCGGAAACTATTGGCAAAAATTTCTTCGATCTTGGCTATCCCCCCGCGCTTGCAACCCGTCTTCAGGAACAGATTCAGGTTGTGTTAAAGACCGGACAGATCGTTCGTGATGAAACGGAATATACGAGTCCTTCAGGCATCGGTTATTACGAGTACATTTTCACTCCCGTTTTCGGCGAAGGCAAAAGGGTGGAAGCGGTTGCAGGCACAACACGAGATATTACGTATCGGCAAAAGGAAAAAGCGGAAAAAGAGTTTTTGCTGAAAACATTGGAAGTCGAGCGAACCCGGCTTTCCGAGCTGTTGAAACAAGCCCCGGCTTTCATTGCGGTTCTGAGGGGGCCCGATCATGTTTTCGACATGGTAAACGATCACTACAGAAGACTGGTTGGAAACAAAGACCTGATTGGTCAGAAGGTGCGTGACGTCTTTCCTGAAGTCGAAGGACAGGGGTTCTTCGAGGTTCTGGACCGGGTCTACCGAAGCGGAGAGCCTTTTATCGGTCAAAATATGCGAATTCTTTTTGAGAGAGAAAAAGGAGAGCTGCTTGAAGAACGTCTTCTTGATTTTGTTTACCAACCCCTAATCGAAGCCGATGACTCCGTCACCGGGATTCTCGTTCACGGCGTTGATTTCACCGAACGAAAAAGGGTGGAAGAAGCCCTTGAGAAAAACACGCAGGCACTTGCGCTCGCCGTTGAAGGAGCGCAACTCGGCACCTTTTACTGCGAATTTCCGCTCGATAAAATCATCTGGAATGACCTTTGCAAAGATCACTTCTTTTTGCCTCACGATGCCGAGGTGGACTTTGACTTATTTTACTCTCTTTTGCACCCGGATGACCGCGAAAGAACACGGCTAGCGATCCAAAAAGCATTGGAAAAACGAGAGCAGTACAACATCGAGTATCGCGCGGTCTCACCCGATGGGCGGACACGCTGGATCAATGCGATTGGCAAAGGATACTATGATGAGAGCGGAGAGCCTTATCGCTTTGACGGAATCACGATTGATATCACCGAGAAAAAAGTGCGCGAAAGAGCGTTGGCACTTCTGGTGGAGATCAACGACGCGACCCGCGAAATGCAGAACGCCGAAGCGACTATGGAAACGGTTGTAACCAAACTCGGCGAATTTCTCGATGTCTCCTGTTGTGCGTATGCTTCTGTCGCGGAGGACGGAGACCACTTTACTGTTTTAAGGGATTATACAAAGGGTTGCCTGAGCAGTGCGGGGGATTACGAACTCAAAGCTTTTGGGTTACGCGCTGTCTGTGATCTCAAGGCGGGAAAGACGCTGATCATCCGGGATCGAGAAAAGGAAACTACCCCGGAAGACAACCTTTCCGCCTTTGCATCCTTACAAATAAAAGCAATTATCGGTATGCCGCTCGTCAAAGATGGCAAACTCGTGGCAATGATGGCAGTCTATCAAACTGAG
>JACMPS010000138.1 GCA_014377395.1 Chthonomonadaceae bacterium | reverse complement strand
GATTTGGAGTCCTTTCATCGGGCACAACGTTTTCAGGGCTTTCATTGAAGTGCCTCCCTTAAAAACGCCGTTCGACTTAGAGAGCCGATGAGGGTGGAGTGAATTTTATCCGGCAATCTCAAGCGTAGAGGGGTCTGAGAATTGTTGCATGACCGTTCAACATTCAGGATGCCGGTACTGAGAAAACTAAGTGCAATTTTCGTGCCAAGTCCTATCACCGGGCTTGAATCTGGCTTTAATCAAAGAGTGAGGGGATAATTTCTGGAAAGAGCGGAACGGGGACTCCTGAGTTCTCATTTCTAAACTGGAAGGCGATCACGTCATTACCGGGATGGGCGTTGGTGAGCGTGATCGCCTCGCGCAGCGTTCCGAGTTCATCATTTTCGGGGAGAAATGACGAGGAACGTGTCGGCGAGAAGAGGTAAGGCGGAGGCTACCGTCGGAAGTAGCGTTCCGATTACCGTCAATTCTCGCACGGCGCGAAAAGGGTGAAACCCTGAGTTTTGGTGCGATCTGTGCAAGACACGCGACAAACCTGTTTATCAAAATGAAGCATCGGGAAAGAGATCGAAAGACCATTTGCGTGGTGTTGATCCCTTACTTAATTTCAGTTTAACACGGTCGTCGTTAAATTTCCGTTAAAAAATAAAAAACTCAATTAATTTTTGCAGGAATGGAAGAAGGAAAGGGAGAATAGCCAACTATGAAGCCGCTCTCCCTACTGTTTCTTGGCTCCCCCGTTGTGGTTGTGGCGGAAGCCCCCAAAATCGAACTCTCCAAAAAGACGATTGTCTTGCTGGGCTACCTTGAATCCAGACCGGGGATGCACCGCCGGGAAAAGATCGCGGAATGGCTCTGGGGCGGGAGCGACGAAGCACGTCAGAACCTGCGCCAATGCCTTTTTCATCTCCCCAATTCCCTCAAAGAGTACGGATTCGAAGTGACGCTTGACGAGATCGGGTTGCCGCTCAGTCGTTACTCCAGCGATCTCAAACGCTTCGACGACGCCCTTAGAAAAGCCAATGCCCTCTCTGTACCGAACGAGCGCATCGAATTATTGAAACTTGCCCTCCAAATTCCACGCGGAGAATTTCTCGAAGGGATTGCCGCGAAAGGAGTTTACAGACACTGGCTCGCTCAGGAGCGTGAAAAGTGGAACACGAAACACGCCCTCGCCTTGACCGAACTCGCGAAATCTCTTTGCGAAACCCAGGATTTGTCCGGTGCTGTAGAACACGCTCAGAAAGCCTATACCCTCTGTCCGAAACTACCCTTTGTTCGGGAGACATGGGCGTATCTGCAAACCGCCGAAACGAATCACGCCGCACTTTTCTCTCCAATCCGCCCCTTCTCCTTGCACCGGACGCCTTCCCTCCAGTTGCAAAAGGAACGAATTTCCTCACTCCCCCCCGAAGTAGGAGAGGCACTTCGGGTACTGAGTTTGTTTCCCGGTCACTTCTCTGCCACTCAGGCGAGAGCGGTTTGCGGAGTTTCCTCCGTTGTACTGGATTGTTTGCAACACGAGGGGTTTATTACTGAGGACGAGGGGGGGCACAAAGTCGAGAGCGAGTGTCGGGCATGGTGCCAATCCGAAATGAGGGACAGCGATACTCAAAGCTTCCACCGGAAATTAAAGGCATGGTGCATCGAGTTTGTCCGGGGGATTTCTCCTCTTCCAATTAAGGAAAAATTAGTACTTTGTGAAAGGGGAAAGGACTCGTTGCAGGTTGTCTGTGAACAAATCATTCTCGGCTCTGATTACAGTGAGGAACACCTCTCTTACCTCTACTTGATCTCACCCATTTTGGACGACAAAGCCTTACAATCCGCTCTTGATTGGTTTAAGGCAGGTCTGAACACAAATCCTGATGAAGAACACGAAGAGATGTTGAGAGACTACGCGGGATCGCTGGCAACCGCCCTGAAGCAATGGCGTGAGGCAAGCGATCTGCTACGCCCGATGAGCGATAGAAGGGCGGAGTCGCTCGATAGAACGCTCGATATTGTGAATCGCCTTGCGGTCGCCATGCACCATGCCGAAGAAAGAGAAGCCGCCCGCGCACTTGTTCAGCAATGGGGCAAGACAATTCTGGAAAAGGCGGAACGGGGAAAACACGTTTCGCTTCTCTGCCAATTCACGGAAATGTGCCTCACCTCGAAAGACTACGTCGCCGCACTTCAATTTTCAGTTGAAGCGGTCTCACAAGCACGGCTGATCGTCTCTCCACAACAACGGCAAATCGTGCTGGCTCCGGCACTTTATCAGCAGGGCAACGCCCTGCGGCGTAATGGACAGGAAGGTTTTGCATTGACAAGTTGGGATGAAGCCTGTCATTATTTCCGCTTTCAAGAGGACAAACACGGGGAAGCGGACTGCCTTCAATGCATCGCCGAGGTGCGACTTGCACAGGGAATGACCGCCGAAGCCCTATTTCTCGCGGAAAAAGCCCTGTCCCTTTACAAAGCCCTAACCAACGAAGGAAGTTGCGCCGCTTGTCTCGGCACTCTGGGCGACATCTACGCCGCACAATGCGATTATGAGAGAGCAACGCAACTTTATAAGGAGGGGCTGGAATACTGGGAAGGGAGAGAACACCGTACCTGGATCGCGGCGTTCGAGCGCAAAATTGAGCGAATTAAAGAGCAATGAGTGAAAGCATCGGAGAAGACGGGATTTCACCTCGTTGCAAGGGAGTCCAGGGAATGAATTCCCCGGCTACAAAAACGCCCCAATCACAAAGGGGCGTGGAGAGCGACGTCCCTACACGGTCTGCAGGATTTCCACCTCCGTGGACTGAGAAAGGGGATAACGTTTGCGATCAACCTCAGACTTCCTGCTCCAGTTCTTTTTTAAGCAATCGCTTCACCACTTTTCCGGAGGCTCCAAGCGGCAATACCTCCCGAAAAATCACACGGCGCGGCACTTTGTAGTTGGCTAACCGCTCACGACAAAAAAGAATCAGTTCGCGCTCCGTCACTTCCGTACCGGGCTTTTTCACGATCACCGCCACGACCTCTTCGCCCCGCAACGCATCGAGTAAACCGATCACCGCGCAACCTCCTACCGCTCCATGCGAAGCCAGTACCTCTTCGACTTCACGCGGATAGACGTTCAATCCGCCTGTAATCACCATATCTTTTTTGCGATCTACAATAAAAATATAGCCGTCTTCATCTATCTTGCCCAGGTCTCCCGTGTGATACCAGCCGCCTTTCATCGCCTCCGCCGTTTCTTCGGGACGGTTCAGGTAGCCAAGCATGACGTTATCGCCACGCACCACGATTTCACCAATCTCATGAGGCGGAAGTTCTGTGTCGTTGTCATCGAAAATCTTTACTTCAACACCGGGTAACGCCGGTCCCACCGAGAGAATTTTTCGGACGCCGTGTTGTGGATTTACCGAAGTGACCGGACTACACTCTGTAGGCCCGTCTCCCTCCAAGACCGGAACGCCGAAGCGATTTTCGAGGGCTTGCAAGGTGGAACCGGGAAGGGGCGCACCGCCACTCACAAAAAACCTCAAACAGGAAAGATCGGGTTCGCGCTCGGATTTGTGCATCAGCAT
>JACMPS010000137.1 GCA_014377395.1 Chthonomonadaceae bacterium | reverse complement strand
ACGCTTTCCTTGTTCTGTTGAAGGAACTGGTTTCCCGCCTCTTCGATAGCCCCATTTTTCGCGTCGCTATCGCTGAGGAAACTGGAAGCGGTTGCCTCGGTTCCATAGGTGAGCAACGCTTCTTCGCTTGCCTCGGAAATAATCGAGAGCCTGAGTGTCGAACGTGCGGCGGCGATTGATTCTCCGATGCCATGAGGCGTGTTCGCATCGCCAAGATGAACCGTACAGCGCGTTTCGATACGCCCGGAAAACACGACTTCCGCCGCCCCCTCCGAGACCTCAAATCCCTCGGCTTTCAGCACTCTGGTCAAAGCGGATTTCGCGGCGAGTTGAGGCGTATCTCCCTCAATCCTGACACGGATACGGGGGCGTTCAAGATCGTCGTAAGCCTCCCGAATATCTTCCAACCGTTTCAGCAAAGGCAGAAGAGCCACTTCCGCACTAATTTGAAGGTGCAGGATTTCCCCATGTTCTCCGATTTTTTCGATGCGGTCGGTTCCGGGCAATCGTTCCCAACTCTTAAGAAAGCCCTTTGCCTGAGTGACAATCAGGTCTTCTTCCTGAGCAAAATTGCGCCCAATCGCCTTTGATTTCAGAAACACGCCCGCCGCTTTTTCAATCGCGTTGCGTTTGGCGTCCCTTAACGCTTCCTCTTCGGCTCTTCCTCGATCCTCGCCGAGTGCCGCCGAACCCTCAGCGATCACCGTGATCGTTCGAGCCGAATTTTCCTCTGCAAACAGGGCGTGAAAAGGCAGTACGCAAAGAGCGAAAGTTAGAACGATCTTGAGTAGCGCACACCTTTTCTTCATCGGGCGTTGCCTTTGTCCCTCACAAAGAGAAAACTTCTATCGGGAACTCTCCGTAATAATGCCGATTGCCCACTTCCAGAGAAAACGCCCGGAACGGTTTGCACGGCGAATCTCATCCGCAGTCTGACGTGAAACCACAAGATCACACTTGAGGGGGCCCGTGCAATCAATGGCGGTCACGACAAGCGGGCGGCTTCCGGCACGCGAGATACTTTGTCCGGCACGGTAGTAAGAAGCCATGCCAATGTCTTGCAACATATCGTCGTCGGGCAGATGCTTAGGATCAGGATAAACAACTAACCCATCCTCATCGAGAATACGCGGCGACATCGAGCGTTGCGGATTGAGGCCCGCTGCTTCGATTACAAGCCCAGTGTAGGTATCGGAGTTGTCGGTGTTTTCCTCGTTTGCAACACGCACCTCAGAATTTGTTGCACGTCGTTCCTCAAGCGGCAGATGCTCCATGAGCGCGGAAACAAACGCCCAGTTCGCTACATTTCGTGCCTTAAAAGGAGAATTCTGATCCCACCAACCCTGTGCCGTTGCCAGTGCAAGATAGGGGAGACCCCACGCCGGGGCTTCACCCGCGTCGGTAGGAAGATCGCCTGTAGAGGGATTGCGAAACTCCGCAAGACGGGTCGAAGGATAGGTGAGTTTGAGGAGCGCGGTTACGGCTCGAAGACGGCTGACAGCCGCACCGGGTTGCATCAGGGTAAGCGGAGCCTCGGAGCCAATCGGAAGGCGTTGCTTGAGACCTTCGATCAGTTTGCTGAAATCGCGCTCGGTGATAACGGTTCCGGGACGAGCATTTTGAGGAAGAAGCCCTTCCTGTTTCCACTGAGAAAACCGATCCAAAAGATCAGGCGAAACGTTAGTGCTTACGGTTTCTCGTGGTGCGGATCGCCGGGAGGGGGTATCGTTCTCTACTTTTGCACCGAGTTCAACGCCTGTAACGCGCTTATGAAAAAGTCGTGCCAGTTTGCCCGTGATCGTAAGAATGTCGTCACGACTACCCGCGACACTTGCCGCCCCACCCGGTGTCAGCCGCCCTGTTTTGACATCGAGAAGACGCGCATTAACGATAAGTTGGTTTTCACGAACGAGGTAACTCCCCACGACCACACAATCGGCGGACAGCATCTTGCCAATCTTTTTGACCTGTTGCGGCTCGAAAAGTCCGGTAGATTGGAGTTTGAGTTCGGTCAAGGCTTGCCGAATCTCGGTACGCTCGACAAGCGCAAGCTTCTCCGATTGAGCGAGCTGAGTCAGGAGTGTTTCAGAGAGAAAACGACCGAGTTCTTTGTCGTTTCCTGTGAAGTCTGCAACAGCAATCACGGTTTCGGTTTTTTGTTCGGCTTCGTGTTGAAGAGCCGAAATCGGGACACCGCAAAGCGGCGTCGTTGAGAGAAGAATTGCAAACACAATCCGCTTTATCAAGTGTGGCATAGCGACCGAACTCCCTTTGTGAAACAGGGGTGGACAGGGACAGGGGGGGACTCAACAAGAGCCTGTCTTTAAGTGACGTAGCGTCAGAGCGGATGTGACTAAAAAAACCTGAGATTTTTTCGTGGCTTCCCGGCGCTTTTTCGGGGGCATGGACTCATTTTACCTTTAAGGGGGCGATTCCTCCTTGTAAAATTAATCTCTACAAATCTTTTTCCTTGTTTTTTCTTATTATCGGTGAGATCGACCGAAAAAAACTCAGAAGCCGTAAAATCGCTTGCACGATATGGAAGCGAGTTTACAATGACCCGATAGTTTTACCTTGTCGCTAAGAATCGCTTTGGGGTACAATCGTATCAGTTCTTAACACTCCCTTAACATTTGGGAGAGAAAACACGACCCCTATGACGAACTCTAAAACCCGACTTCTCACCACAGAACTAAACAGCACTTCACGCAGAAGGCGCGAAAAAGCACTTGATCAAATTCGTGCGATGCCTCACGGTCAGGCAGTCAAAACAATAGCCCGCCTTGCCTCAATTCGTCCTGTTGCTCGCCTTTATCCGTCAAAGCAAATTGTCTTTCGTGCTACCGCCGGTTTGTTTCTGGTTCTGCTCACGCTTATTGTCGCACCGGACGGCAACTCTTTAGGCAACCTGATTCGAGAAGCGGCACTGAGTCTCTATCTTGTAGGAATTGGCTATGTTGCCTTTAATCTTGTCGCAAAATATCGCAGTCCCTGGGTTTATCCCCTGCTGACGGAGTATGAGGACGGGCGGCTTGTCGCTCCTGTGCTGAAAATGCTTCGCTATCCTTATAAGCCGAGTACAAAAATGTTGGAGGCTTCGCTCCTCCAGAACTTGCCACACCTCACGTACAAACTC
The DNA here is from genome assembly GCA_014377395.1 of Chthonomonadaceae bacterium. GTDB lineage: Bacteria > Armatimonadota > Chthonomonadetes > Chthonomonadales > Chthonomonadaceae > JACMPS01. The sequence goes on along the minus strand of JACMPS010000137.1, from coordinate 1,944 downwards.
GCTCTTTCGATGTCCACCGCTGAACGGGTTGCCTTGCGTGAGCTCACCCGAAATCACCTCTCCTCCTTGCGCCTGATCACTCTGGAAGCGTTGCTTCGGATCGAAGACACGGAGGCGATCCCCCTCATTGCACGACTGCTAAAACACGAAACCGATCCGAAAGTTCGCGCTGTTGCAGAGGATTGTCTTTATAAACTTCGAGCGATCCAAGACAGAAAAGCAGAAGGCAACGTGTTATTGCGACCTTCGAATGACACAACTGGCGAGACAACTCTGTTGCGGGTAGCGCACGCCGTTGCAACAGAGGAAGAGCAACAACTATTGCGACCGGGAAGTGGAAGCGAACGTTCCTGATCAGGTTTGTCAGACTGAGTTTCACGGCGAAAGTCTAAGTGGATACGTCTGCACGTGTTTCTAAACGTCCCCGCCTGAATACGAGACTCGTCTGAATCTTGAAGAATTGCCTTTCCTTTTCTCGAAGTCCTTCTCCTTGCGACTAAGGTATAATCTGTCCTACAAACCCACTTCGATTCCAACTCGATCCGTCAGGAATACTTCCGAAATGTCCGACCTATCCCTAGAAAACCCGCGTGAAGAGCGTTATGATTTCCGCGCCATTGAACAAAAATGGCAAGCCCGTTGGAAAGAAGCCGATCTCTACAAAGTCGAAACCGACCCCGCAAAGCCTAAATTTTATGGTCTGGAAATGTTTCCGTATCCGTCGGGGGCGGGGATCAGCGTCGGGCATTGCCGCAACTATGTCCCGATGGACGTAGCGTGTCGCCTGAAAGCCATGCAGGGATTTCGGGTGCTTCACCCGATGGGCTGGGACAGTTTCGGGCAACCCGCCGAGAATGAAGCGATCAAGCAAAAGCGCAATCCTTCGGAGATGGTGCCGGAATATGCTGCCAACTACAAGCGTCAATTAAATTTGGTAGGCATGGCTTATGACTGGTCACGCGAAATCAACACGAGTTTGCCTGATTATTATAAGTGGACGCAATGGATTTTCCTGAAACTTCACGAACGGGGACTTGCCACACGCTCTTTTTCAACGGTGAACTGGGACCCGGTGGACAAAACCGTTCTCTCCAACGACGAAGTGGTGAACGGGCGTGGCTGGCGTTCCAATGCCCTGATCGAGAAGAAATTGATGCCGCAATGGTATCTCAAAATCACGGACTACGCGCAACGATTGCTCGACGATCTGGACAAGATCAAGTGGCCCGATTACGTAAAAGCGTTGCAAGCCAACTGGATTGGGAGAAGTGAGGGGGCGGAAGTTAGTTTCCCTGTTTATGGGGCGGATAGCACGATTAGCGTTTTCACGACGCGCCCGGACACGCTCTGGGGGGCAACCTTTATGGTGCTGGCACCCGAACACCCGCTTGTCGCGCCCCTGACGACGCCTGAGCAGGAGGCGGCGATTAAGGAGTATGTCGAGCGGGCACAACGCATGACAGAGATTGATCGTCAATCTACAGAGCGCACCAAAACGGGCGTCTTTACCGGAGCCTACGCCAATAATCCCGTGAATGGAAAGCCAATTCCGATTTGGATTGCCGACTACGTTTTGATGGGATACGGAACCGGGGCGATTATGGCGGTTCCCGCACACGATCAGCGCGACTTCGAGTTCTCCCGCAAATATGAAATTCCGGTGGTGCTGGTTTACAAAACGTCCGAAAATCAAACTGAAGCAGAGATGACGGAGGCATTACCAACGGGTGGCGTAATGACCTTTTTCCCACCAGAGACAGGGCAAACTTCGCCGACCTGTCCCTTTACAGGAGAACCGAACAACAAAGAAACCGTCAAAAAGGTCATTCTGTGGATTGAAAAAAACAGTATCGGACGTGGAATTGTCAATTATCGTTTGCGGGACTGGCTGATTTCACGACAACGTTACTGGGGCTGTCCCATTCCGATCATTCATTGCGAATT
>JACMPS010000136.1 GCA_014377395.1 Chthonomonadaceae bacterium | reverse complement strand
TGCTGTCTCTCCCTCGATGATTGCCGCCCGTCCGCCTGCGAAAAGTTGCTTTCCATCAGGGGACCACGCCACAACATCGAAGGCGGCGAAGGGAACTTTGATGTCATCGGTTTGTGGGGAGTAGAGTGGTTTAAGGTCGTTCCCGGAAACTACATTCACATTTTTGGTGTCCCCGTATCCCACCGCAATTCCTGTACCATCGGGCGTGTAGGCAATGCCGTGCGGGTGAGTGCCGCCGGGCGCTTTCTGCCGTACCGCCAACTTGAAATCGGGAGTGTAAAGCCGCAAAAATCCGTCCTGTGCGGAAGTCGCCAGCACGCCATCCGAGCGAAAACTCATTCCGAGGCAGTCGCCCCCATACTCTTTGTCCTCTGCGATCTGCACTCCGTCCGCAACCCGGAAAACCCGCAACCCGTCTGTGGAAGCAATGCCAACCGCAAGATGTTTGCCGTCCGGTGAAAAACGCATGATCTGAGTGGAATTCGGTAGCCCCTTGAAGCGGCGGATGATTTTGCCGGATTGCCGATCTATGAGATAAATACAGACTGTTCCGTCCCAACTGAAACCCGAACTGCCTCCGGTTGCAATGAGTTTGCCGTCCGGGGAAATTGCCAGCGAGTAGAGTTGTCCATCGCCGGGCCCAAAAGGAACACGGATCGTTTTTTGCAAATCGCCGGAAGCCAGATCCCAGATACGAACGGTGCCATCGTAGGAGCAGGTCGCAAAAAACGTTTCCTCTTGATTGACCGCGAGTTCTTTGATCATCGCAATGTGCATTTTCGTTTCGATGCGAAGCAGGGGACTGGTCGGCGGCTCTTCCGCGTTTGCACGGTTTGCAAATGGCGAAGCGAAGAGTAATCCGACGATCCACGCTCCTAGAAAGAGCGAACGAACCGAGCGATTGGAGAGAAAAAAAGTAAGCATGAAAGACAATCTCCCAGAGTAAGATTCCAAAGACGGAACCTTGAATTATCTGATCTCAAGTATAAGCGAGGTAGCGTACCAGTCCTTTTCCTCCCCCTTATGGAAGGAGGAGGTTAGAAGGAGGTTAGGAGGGGGTTGACATTCGCCACTGCTTCCAACCTAACCCCCAATCCTCCATCCATCAAACCCTTCGGTTTCTGCCCTAATGCGTTCGCTACGCTCACAGGGAAGGGGGGAGGCAATGCCTTTGACTCTCTACCGATTTCTGTGTGAAGAGAGGAAGACCAAAGACCTCTCATTTGATCCGGTTTGCGTAAGGTGAGTCATCATTTTCGGCTAAGGCGCAAGCGGAATTTCCGCCAGTTTTCGTGATGCAAGCCGATTTGGGTTAGCAATAATTCCTGCGCGGTTTGGAGTGGCTGAGCAGTAGCGTGACCCATCCCTTCGAGGACGGATACGGGCGATTCGTCTTCCGAAAAAGCACTCTGAGACCGCTTGCATAGAAACAGCCTGCTTTTATGTGCGGAGGTGACAACCGCCTCCTGCAAAATCCACGCCTCAGAGGTTTCGGAAGAGAGCGAAAGCGGTTGCGAGAGATTCCCCTTATTCGGTTCGGGCTGAACCACAAGAGCGACAACGGCGGAATTTCCGGCTTTGTCGAAGGAGAGCAGAAATGTCCTCTCCGTCGCTGAGTGGGGCAACCGCACACAAAACGGAACGCCTTCGGTGATCCCAGAGAACGGGTGTCCCTGTCCTTTCGCCGAACTCTCTTCGATCTCCGGTGCCTTCCCAAAGGGAACAGAAGATAAAGAGAAAAGCCACCTGCGTTCGGGGTGACTCAGGTCTGTTTTCAGTGCCGAAATCACGCGGCTCCCCATCTCGCCGATTAAGCCATAGGTGTGAACATGAGGGGCGTTTCGCAGGTTTGCTGTCAGATAACGAAACGAGTTTGCCGTGCCTGCCCACTGCCCGATAATCCGCCGTGTTTTGTCGCCGCGAAACAATCGCACCGTCAGCAGGTAGCGTCCCTGTGCCTCACTTTGTCCGTTTGAGAACGAAATTTCTCCGGTCAGCACGTACTGAGAGTGAGGAAAGGACGTGTCATTCACCCTTTTTTCGGAAACCTCGACTCTAAAAGGAAAAGTCGAATGTTCTTTCAGAAATTTCTCGAAGGCTTGCGTCAGGCGTATGTTCAATCCGCGTTCGATCCCGCCCCTGTCCCGTATCGGGCGCAAAGTCACCCCAACTTCTTCCGCTTTCAGAGCGGAAACCGAGAGGCAAGTTCCTGCCAGGATAGGGGCGATCATCACCCATAGAGAAGAGAAAACGCGGACTTTGAGAACAGGAACCCACATTTACTCACCCACTCCGAAAAGAAGGTTACAGGTGTAAAAAGGCAATCGCGTCGCCTCCACTTCAATAATGTGCTTGAGTTTGCGCGGCTCCATTCCCGCTTCAGGGAACGCCTTGATGAGTGCCTTTGCGTTTTCCTCGGAAGTGAACAAAATCGCCTTGACGCGCTCAACACCAATGGCATCGGCGGCATAATTTTTGCCGGAGGTGCCGGGAAGACGAATCGTGCTGTTGGCTTTGACTTTTGCCGCCGCAAGGTCGCCCCTACGCGGAGAGAGCAAGTAAACCTTGCCATCTACATCCTTTTCCAACAAGACCAGCCAGCCCTCGAACGCACCAATCTTTGCCTCGAAAGAGAACGGCTCGTTGATCCCGATCAGAACAGAGTTCGGAGTCATTTTCATTGAGAACATTGCCGGAACGCTGTGATCCTCATTGAAATCGTCCCATACGGTACGATTTGGTGTGGGTGTGGGTAAGGGTTTCGGCTCCGGTTCGGGCTTTGGAACCGGGGTCGGTTTTGGCTCCGGCTTCGGGTCGGGTTTAGGAACGGGGGTAGGCTTGGGTTCCGGCTTTGGCTCAGGGGGCGGCGGATTTTTGCCCTCGAACAAATGCTTTCCGGCGTAATCGGTAGGGCTGAGGCGCGGTGTTTGCGTTTGCTCCATATAATCCGCTACCTCACCCGTGACATCTTTTTGCACTTCGCTCCAGAGGGTTGTTGCGGTTGCTTTCTGGAGGCGAGAAGTCAGGAAATGGGTAAAAACGCCGCCCCGTACTGCCTCAAAATCGTCCTCCCCCGAAGTCTGATTTGCCAGAGACGCCGTAAAGTAAACGATTTCCGCTCCTCCTGCAATGTGATCATTGGAGTCGGTTTTGTCTTCGGCAATGTCGCGTCGTTTCGCGCTCACCCGGTGATAAGAGCGCGTTTTCTTGACTTTTCTACCTTCAAGGGAACGGGTCAGCCCCCCGGAAAAACAGGAATCCAGAAAGACGGTTCGGCTTTGTGCAGGAACCGCAAGAAGGGCGCGGTAGAGTTCGTCACGCCCAATGTCGGCAGTCTCGTTTTTCTCACTCGCATCATAGGGAAGCAAAGTAGAAGCCCCGGAAGAGGCAATCGTGCCGTGTCCTGCAAAATAAAAAACAAATCGCTCGTTTTTGCGGGATGTTTTCTTGAGGGCGGCAAGTGTGTCAAAGATCGTGCGCTTTGTGGCATTCTCGTTTAAGAGCGAAGTCACCTCGAACCCCTGCGCTTTAAGGAGAGTTTCGATGCTGTGGACATCGTTGACACAGCCCTCCAGATTACTCCCGGCATTGAGTTTGGGGTACTCGTTCACTCCGACAATCAGGGCGTGATCCGCGAAAGCAGGAACGGCAGAAGCGGTCAGCAGGAGGAACAGGGGCAATATCGCTTCGGTTCTTGACTTCTGACGAAAAAAAGATTTAATAGGTATGTGCATGATTTTTCTGTAGGTTAATTTCTTCACTCGCAAAAGGAGAACAAGCGCATCAACTCTTTTCCTCCCCCTTATGGAAGGGGGAGGTTAGCGAGGGGGTTCACATTCGCCACTGTCTCCAAAGAATCTAACCCCAACCCTCCCCTTGCATAAGGGGAGGGAGTGAATTCGGCTTTAATTAGTTGAAGGAGCGGTGGCGGGTTCGAGAATAATGCTCGGTCTGATTTGCACGGGTTTTTTGGAGCGGACAATAGGACCGCCGGGGCGTTGTCCCCATCCCTCAAAGGCGGTGTCGGCGAGAAAGGCTTCATCCAGCCAGAGCAAACCCTTGTTCGCCCACTTGTTTCCCCAGGAGTTGACCATCTGGAAAGCGTGTTTGTTGCTATCATAGCCCACGATGCAAACCGCATGATAACCTCTGAGTTGGCCTTTTTTCTCGGTAGGGCTATACACAAAATCCGGGCTGTGTGACAGATCGGAGAAATCTTCATAAACGGGAATCGCAACGACAAAGGGCTGTTTCGTTTCCCAGAGCCAGTTCTTCAACTTTTCGGGATCGCCTGCCTCACCGTTCATTTTTCCCTTGAAAAGAGACATGGTTTGCCGTGATTTGTAGCGTAGAGCGTGGATTTTTACGGCTTCTTTGGGTTGCGATAAAATTTCGGTTTCGTCCCAGGGCATTTCGGCGAGAGTGCCACAACCCTGTTTCGCCAGCACATCAAACGCCTCGTAAATGTGCATCCCCTGTTCCTTGTCGCCCTTATTGAACGGGTGCCAGATAAAGGAAGGACTGAACAGAAAGCGGGGATCGGTGCGCTGTTCGGGCGTAAGTTTGCGCTGACGTGCCACCGAGGTCGAATAGCAATAATAAGCCGTAGACCAGCCCACGCAGGAGCCTGTATGCCCCTGATCGCCAACGGGTGGCAAATCGGCGGCAAGACTAAAGGTTGCAGGGCGATCCAGTCCGCGTTTAGCGGCGATACGAGCGTGAGCATGAGTCGTGAATGCCTCCGGTGGAGAAGGCAAGCACCCGGTTCCCTGCGCCTGTAAGCCAAGAGGAAACGTCATCATAAAACCGAGTAGCGGTGCAAAACTAAGGCGGCGGAAAGACCTTCGGAGGGGAACAGTGGGCATCGTCAGTCGTCCTTTTCGGTAAGTCTAAAACAAGAATTTAATTGCCATAATTGGGTATGGATTGCGAGGTGTCTCTTTAAGTGTTGGATAGTTTACCCGAAATCTTGAGTGTTTTTGCAATACGGAAAGCAAATACAGAAAACTATAAGGGAGAGGGGGTGCGGGGGAGAAGGGAAACCAAGGATGAGGGGCGGCGAAACGGATAGGCGATAATAAGGTTTAGAGAGTCCGGGGAATAAATTCCCCGGACAGGAGACTGAGATTTCGTGCCTCGTCAGCGCAGAAAGGCTTCCGGCAACCCTGCATCTACGGGGATCACCTGCCCCGTCGTCAGGCGCAAGCGGGGTGACGCCAACAAATAGGCGGCTTCCGCAATGTCTTTTGGAAGCACGGACTTGTGAAGCAGGGTGCGCTTCGCGTAGAACTGAGAGAGTTTTTCGCGCAGGGACTCGGTACTTTCGTCCTCCGTGAAATCGAGGGCGTATTTGGAGAGGGAGGCGATCACTCGTTCGCGAGGGAACATTTGTGAGCCTTCCACAACGGACGCGGGCGCAACCGCATTCACCCGGATTTTCGGAGCGAACTCAACCGCCATTTCACGCACAAGGTGATTGACCGCTGACTTCGAGATGTCGTAAGCCCAACTTCCTTTTTTTGCAACGACTGCGTTCGCACTGGAAATCAACACGATACTGCCCTCGGTGTCCTGTGCCGCCATTACCTTTTGCGCTTCGTCCGCCGCCAGCATCGCCGCAAACACGTTGACTTCAAGGGTTTTCTTGAAGTGAGCATCGGTGTTGCGTCCGGTAACCGGGTCGGGTGGAATGAAAACCGCCGCAACCATGACGAGAATATCGATTCCACCAAACTCGGTTGAGACTTCGGCAAACAGATTTTTAAGGGAGTCGCGGTCGGTGGCATCAGCTTGAAAGGAGACCGCCGTTTCCTCCCCGAAAGATTTCTGGAGGGTTTCGGCAGAGGCTTGCGCGATTTCCAGATTCAGGTCTGCCAACGCAATGTGCGCTCCCTCCCGTGCAAGTCGCTCCGCTACTGCCAAGCCAATACCGGGGCCTGCTCCCAGCACGACGGCAACCTTGCGGCTGAGTTCTTTTTCCGGGGGCATTCGCTTGAGTTTTGCTTCTTCGAGAGACCAGTATTCAATTCCGAACGACTCGGCGAGGGGAAGCGCGACATAGTTGTGGAGAGCGATAGGGCGTTGTGCATCGGGCGTGTATCGCTCGATAAACGGCTCCAACTGCGACAGCGAGTCGCCGAAAGCCGGGTCGGAAAGGGCGTTTGCACCCTCCATGACGTGAATGGCGTTGGTGTAGAACTCGCCCGTGATTCGGGCTTCGGCTTTGTTGCGTCCAAAACTGAACATTCCCACGCCGGGGACTAAAATCACGGTTGGATTCGGTGAGCGCAAGGCAGGGGAGTCGGGCTTTTTGTTGCTTTCGTAATAGCGGGTATAATCCTCACGATAGGCTTGCATCGCTGTCTTCGCTGCTGAAATCAGGTCGTCTGCGGTTCCACTTACGGCGTCCCACTCGACAAAAAGAGGGCGAACCTTCGTTCTTACAAAGTGGTCAGGGCAACTCGTTCCCTGATACGCCAACTCTTTTGCCCAGGCGGAATTGACGAATTTCATCACGTCCTCGCCGTTCTCGAAATGTCCGATCTGCCCGGTCTCTCCTCCTGCCTGTCCCCGCAAAGAGGGCATCACGGCTTTTGCCAGCACGTTTCGATCTTCACGATTTTTTACGATTTGCCCACCGAACGCTTTCTCTCCGACTGCCTCCATTGCCTCAACCACATAGCCGCCAATCGCATCCAACACTCTAAGTGTATTTTGGTAACAGCCTTTGCAATCGTCGCCCCACGTAAAAATTCCGTGTGAGCCGAGAATGATTCCGTCTGCATCGGGGTTGTCTTTTGCCGCTTCCTGTAGCCACAATCCGAGCGCAAAGCCGGGACGTTTCCAGGGAAGCCAGACCAGTTTAATGCCCGTCTTCGCGTGGAGTTTTTCGAGTTGTTCGGGGCCGTTTGCACACGCCGCAAGCGCAATCGCCCAGTCCGGGTGAAGATGATCCACATGACGAGAGGGCAAAAAACCGTGAAGCGGCGTGTCAATTGAGGCGGCACGAGGATTCATATCGAAGGTGCAGGCAGGGTAAAAGTCAGGGATCAGGTCTTCTTCGTGAACGCCTTTGTAGCGACGTTTAAGGGCGTTGAGTTTGTCGAGGTAAAGCGTGGCAAATCCGTCTCGCTTGATCGTTCCGAGATCGCCACCAGAGCCTTTCACCCACAGCACCGTCACAATTTCACCCATAAGTGGGTCTTCCGTTTCGATTTTCGCGGAGGTGTTTCCGCCCCCGAAATTAGTCAGGCGTTTGTCGGAGCCGAGCAGGTTAGAGCGATAGCGAAGCAATTCCGGCTCGTCCATGCCTTCGGTGTCGGCGTCGTTCCAGAGGTCTTTGAGAAAGCGCAGGGGTTGTGGCATCGGTGCGGTGTCCTTTTCGTGTCGCTAAAAATAGGGGTGAAAATAGTGTGGCAGAATAAAATTGCCGTAGTAGGAAAGGCGGCGAAATAAACACGGAAATTCGGCGGAATGAATTCGCCGCTAGCGGCTTCGCCGGTAGTCCTGCGGACATCACTATAGTGTAAGTCTTTTTTCTCTGATTATTGTACCGCGTCTCTTCGGTTTGCCTTTTGTCTCTTTCCCCGGCAAAACAGCAGAAACACAGAAAAAACCCTCTCCTTTGCCTTTGTTGGGCAAAAGAGAGGGCGGGTTCCGCACTCAGGGCGGAGTATCCGGCGGTGGACAGGGGAGGCTTACGCTTCTCTTGTCATCACGTCCATCGGGATCAGACCCAGGCGGGCGGCGCGGCGGAATGCCTGGACTCGATTAGTCACCTGAAGTTTGTCGTAGATATTCGCAAGGTGAAAGTCAACGGTTCGCTTTGAGACAAAAAGCAGATCAGCCACTTCTTTACTCGCTTTCCCTTCGATCACCAGCGTCAAAACTTCCACTTCTCGTTTGGTCAATTTAATGGGTTCTTCCTGAACCTGTGCGTCGTGCATGATTGTCGTCCTTTTAGGATTGATCTCCCCGCAACATTTCGAGGAGAGGTTTTAAGATAAGGGTATTCCGCAAGAGGTCTGGCTTTATATTCGCCGTAACTCCAACACCCCTTTTTTTCCACAGGTTCCCCGAAAGTTCTCAAGTTTTTACGGGATTTGCCCAAAAACAGGAAGGGTTACGAGGGTCTTCCTGAGAGTGTTATGGGCTTTCACCGCAAAAAACAGGGGCAAGGGGCAGGAGAAGCCGACACATTTACAGAAGTACAAAACGTAGGAAAATGAAAAAGACGACGGAAGGCAGTTTTCTCTTCCCGATGATTTTCTGAGATCATCGCGGAGAAGGTTTGCCCTCCTTACGGAAAGAGAAGAAATGAAGTACGAAATCACCTTAAAAAGCGGCGCAACGCTGATGCTGAGTGCCAATCATGTGACGTTTCCCACCTCGGAGGTTTTGCTTCCGATTGTGGACGAACACGACAAGCCCTCGGAGAAGTATCGAATTTTGACGACGGAAGTAGTGGCTGTGATTGAGTCGGAGAAGAAAGAGACTCGTGCCTCGCTTGCAGGAGGGCGAGGCTGATTTACCGAGGGTTAAAGAGGGGCGAAGAGCAATTCCCGTGATGAAAGCGTCTTCTTGAACGCAAAAGGAAAAACGCATGAACAATCTGGATCGAACGAGTAAAAGCCTGCTTTTGTTGTTGGTGGTGGGCGTGTGGGGGTTGTTGCTACGCCCCTTCTTTACCCCGCCGCCGGTACAGGCGCAGTCGCCCTCTCCAAAGCCCGCAAGTTTAACCGCGATTTCGGTGACGGGGGACAATTTCTATCTTTATCAGGAAGGCAAACTCTACATCTACGGGTTTGAGGGAGCGATAAAACGCCGTGAGGCGCACCGGAAGCGTCTTAAAATACTGGAGGGAAAAGGGTTTGTTGATCCGAATGTGTTGCTGGAAAGCCAGGAGTATCCTTCTGAATACAAGCCCAACCTGCTCTCGACTTAAGACCTGAGCGTTCCCACCCGCGCCAGATAGAAACCCACTCTAAGCAAATGGGATTTTAGATTGTTGCAAGAGAGAGTCCGGGGAATGAATTCCCCGGCTACACACAAGCGAAGTCCACCTGCGTGGACTCAAGGCAAACGCAATGGCGATGCTCTCTCTTTTAACCTCCTGAAATCTTTTGTTCACTACGAAGCGCGAATGGTGTGTCCGAAGGACACGGAACGGGGCGCTGAATTCATTCCTGCGCCACCTACGTTGCTCCAATGATAATGCAGTAAATGTGTTTCCGTCGTTCCTTTGCGGAAAAACGCACCTCCCCCTTATTTTTAACCCCCTCCTAGACTCTCCCTTGCGTGAGGGGAGGAACAAAAATGTTTTCGGTGATCAAAAGAGTTGAGAAGCGAAGAGCGGGTGCAGGTCGAGTGCTTTTGCACCCAACGCCCTCAGTTTCTGGTTGCCGTCGCGTCCACCTTCCGCCACAAACACTGCACGTCCCGCTTTGAGTGCGATCTTACATTCCGTGAACATTCCTCCGCTCGGATTTACGTCCACAGCGACAATCACGTCTGCCAGCGCGAAAATAAGACGGTCACGACGACGCAACGAATGAGGGGCAAGCGTGTCGTCATCAGGGCGAAACGGGGAAATGACCAGATCACGGGTTTTCTCGAACTCGGTTTCCCGGATACGGGCGGCAGGAAAAAGCGGAGCCTCGAAATGTGATTTCATGGCTTTGCGAATCCCTTTATCCAGTACATAAAGTGTGGGTTTGTTGAGACGTTGCAGGGAGAGGGCGAGTCGCTGATAGGGCAGGCGGTCGTGTCCGGTGACGGCGATTCCTCCGGCAAGCGCAAGAGTACGGGCGATTTCATCTTGCTTTTCGAGGGCTTCAGGGGTGGGATTGTTGGAGAGGGCAAGGGCAAACGTAAAGTGAGGCGGCTCTTTTTGAGACGCAGGTGAGAGCAGGGAAAGATTACCGAGGGCGTAAAGAAGCGGAGGAGGAGCCGCATCATTTTGCTCAAGCCGTGCCGGATAGCCCGTTTCTCCGAGGGTCAGCAGAGCGATTCCGTGGAGGCGAAGGGCTTGCGACAGGACTTCACTCGCTTTCAGAAGCGCGTCCTTTTGGTCAGCAAGGGCGTCAGCCGCTTCCTGCTTGAGCGCGAACTCGGAAGTCCAAACATCGGGGTGAAGCGAAAGAAATTCACTCGGCGACATTCGCTCCACCACAAGCCGCCGCAAGACATAAACGAGGGTTCGCTCGCCGATATGCGGGGTGAGGTGAAGCGCGAGCTTGAGGCGCGTGAGCGAAATCGGCTCAGAGGTCGAGGGCTTTGAGGACGGCATCGTAGGTGGCGGAAAGAGCAATCGGCGAGGAGAGAGCCTGTGAAATTGCGGTGTCCGGGTCTTTCAGCCCGTGTCCGGTAAGAGTGACGGTGACGGTCGCGGGTTCGGTAAAATAGCCTCGTGCCGCGAGTTTACGCAATCCTGCAACGGGAGCGACACAGGCAGGTTCCGAGAACACCCCTTCAAGTGAAGCCACCATGCGATACGCTTCCAGAATTTCTTCGTCGGTCACGCTTTCAATCAGTCCGCCTGACTCGTCTCTCGCAGAGATCGCCCCTTCCCAACTCGCAGGGTTGCCGATCCGAATTGCCGTTGCTACGGTTTCAGGGTGTTCTTCCCGGATTCCGGTGACAAGGGGAGCCGCACCCGCCGCCTGAAACCCCAACATTTTCGGTAAGCGTGAGGATTTCCCGGCGGCTTTCCACTCCTTGAATCCTTTCCAGTACGCCGTGATGTTGCCCGCATTTCCGACGGGAAGCGCGTGATAATGAGGGGCATTATTGTCGAGGGCTTCACAAATTTCGTAGGCGGCTGTCTTTTGCCCTTCAAGGCGAAACGGGTTCACGGAGTTGACAAGAGCAATTGGTT
>JACMPS010000135.1 GCA_014377395.1 Chthonomonadaceae bacterium | reverse complement strand
TCGTCCCAACCTCGGCGGGCGCGTAAAACGCATTAAATCTTCGGGAGAACTCCCTCGGATACCGGCTGTCTGCGGAGAGGCGAACAGAGATAATTTTTCTAACAAGATTTAGTTTGCCACAGGTTGCGAAAAATGTCAAGTGACAATGAGAACGTTTATGCTCAATAACGATCAAAAAACAGGGCTAGAGACACAGAAAATAACCTTCCCCCAACCCCTCCGAACTCTCCAATCCAACCGTTTCCGATAAAATTGCTCTCGCCATTTCGTTTTCCCCTATGTCAGGACGGGGCGAGTGAGTGTTGCCCCTACGACACTGTACCCTGTTCGTACCTTCATCGTCACCGAGTAGATCATTGCGACGATTTCTCTTTCGAGTCTCATAGGGACATAGGGAAAGCAGGACCGCCTCGAACTTACGCCGCAATCGCCTGACCATCCGTGCGATAGCGACAAATCAGTTCTCGCGCTCTGTGCTCGTCCGCCCATCCGTGCATCTCGACGGTTTTGTTTTCAAGGTCTTTGTAAACGGCAAAAAAGTGAAGCAATTCCTTCAAGCGATGATCCGAAAGGTCGGATAAGCGGGTGACTTGCTCAAAGCGCGGATCGTGAGCGGAGACACACAGAATTTTGTCGTCACGCCCTTTGTCGTCGCTCATTTGCAATACGCCTACAGGTCGTGCCACCATCACGCACCCGGTGAACGTTGGCTGAGTGGAGAGAATAAGGGCATCGAGCGGATCGCCATCCTCGAAAAGCGTGTTCGGGATAAAGCCGTACTCACAGGGATAATAGAGCGGGGAGTAAAGAACGCGATCCAGACGAAAAACGCCCATCTCCTCATCATATTCGATTTTGTTGCTACTGCCGCGTGGAATTTCGATCACGGCATTGATCTCATGCGGGGCTTTGTCGCCCACAGGCAACCGTGTGTAAAGGGTCACAAAAATGGCTCCGTGAGGGAAATTTGTTGCGAGATGCGACATCCTCCTGTATTAGTTCGGTTAATCTCAAAAAATAATTAGTTTTTTTGCGCTAAGGGCTTGACAAAAGCGGGCAGTTACTTTATACTTGCGCCGGCTGTTTTAAGAGCAGTGTTCGCCATACAAGTAGAATAACTTCACGTAAGGAGGACTTTTGTCATGCACGAAGGCAAAGTCAAATGGTTCAATGACGCAAAAGGGTATGGATTTATCGAAACCACCGAGGGCAAAGATATTTTCGTTCACTATTCCGCGATCTCCAAAGAGGGGTTCAAGACGCTTGCCGAGGGGCAAGAAGTGACCTTCGAGATTGTCCAGGGGCAGAAGGGCCCACAAGCGGCGAATGTCGCCGCCCCTTCCTGAAAGCAAACCTTATCTCTGCCGGAAAAGACAACCTGTTTTGCCTTTTTCGGCACTTCCACCTCTGCTTATCAAGAGGTCTTTTTCTTACGTGGCACTTTCTCAGGTAGAGGAGAAAGTGCAGAAGTCACCGGAACCCCATAGAAGATTCCACGCTGACTTGTCGTTACATAAACCCGCCCGTAGACCTGCATATCTCCCGTCATGCCGGACGCAATCGAAGCCAATCCGCGTGTTTCATCATTGACTCTAACCCAGGTAAGACCGAGATCGTCGGAACGCCACAGATTTGCGTCAGTGGTTTGCGGTGTAGTAGGCTTTTTACCCCCAATCTGACCGAAAAGGTAGAGGGACGGCGTTTTGCCTCCAGTTTTGCCTTTTCCGAACGCAAAATTCACCACCCACTCCACTCCCGTCAGCCGTGACCAGGTTTCGCCGCCGTTTGTCGAATGGAACAATCCGTGTTCGGGAATTCCGATCCACACGTCACGCGCCTTAAAAGGATTGGTATTGACACGGTGAATGTCGAAGTGCGCTCCTGCTTGCTTCGGGAGAGTGCTGAGGTGTTTCCAGTTTGCGCCGCCGTTTACGCTTCGATAAAAGTGACCGTCGCGCCGATCATACGCATAAAATGTGCTTTCCTGAACACGATCCGCCGCCAGCAATTTATAGAAAGACCACACGCCGTCCGTTGCAACGGTTCCGAGAGGACTTCCCTGCGACACTCGCCACGTTTTCCCTCGATCTTGAGTGAAGTAAAAGGGAGTTTCCCGATCCCCCATCGGAATCCAGACCACGTTTGCCGGGTCTACGCCCTGAGCAATCCGCCCGAATTTTGCATCTACAAATGGCTTCGTTGGAAATTCGCGCAAAGTTTTGCCGTTGTCATCGGAGTAAGCCGCGTCGCCCGTATTGTTCCATTGCCAGCCTCCAGCCACCACAAAATCGTTGGGATGTTGCGGGTTAGCGTCCATCTGAAAAATGTCTTGATAAAACGTTTCTCCCCAGTTGCCTTTGCCACCACGAGGGACTAAACGCATCGTCGTTTTCGGAATTTCGTTCAGCCGTTCATGCCGAAACCCGCCCACGTCCCAGACGCCGCTAATCAAGGGCGCACCCGCCGTAGGACTGATTGCATCGGCGCAGGTCATCTGTTCGCGTCCCTCACCGAAAAGCGAAAAACGCATTTGATCGGTGCCTACCCCTGTTCCCCGGTTCGGACCGCTGAAATCCGCTTCCCAGACAATTTTCGGATCGAGCGGATCAAAAATAACATCGGAAACGTTCTGTATTCCTTTCCAGTCCGGCGTCAACTCCCAGGCGGGTGCAAAACCGATCACAAGCGAATTTTCCGGTTTGTTGCCGGGAAGATAGCGATAAGCCTTCCAGGTCGCCCCCGCATCTTTCGAGTGATAGATAACGCTTTCATGGTAAGTCGTAGCACAGAGAACCTGATTCGGATCGGTGGGGTGGGGGCAAAGACCACAAAAGACATCTGGTTTTCCTTCCGGGGTGATGTTTGTCCACTGCTCATTTTTGTATTTCCAGACGCCCCCCGCCCCTCCTTGAGAAGACCAATCGTTTCCTCCACCCGTGTAGGTGACGTAGAGCGTTCCATCCACCGCGATTTTGCCGTGAAGTGGCGAGGCATGAGTTCCCGCCCCGCCGCTCAGTTTGCGCCAGGTCGTGCCGCCGTCTTCTGATTTGTAAACCGCGCCCTCGACTTCGGGAGAACCCGCATCGTCCGAAGATTTCCCCGCATGGACGCCTACATAAATCGTCTTTGTCGTATTATGGGGACTACCCTGCTTCCAATCGAAAGTCACAAAAGTAATGCCTGTCCACTTTGCCCCGCGAGAAGGAAACGATGCTACCGAGGTCCAGGTACTTGCACCGTCCGTACTTCTGAATAGCCCATCGTTTCGGCTTCCAAAATAAAGAGTTTTGCCCTGATTCGGGTCACAGACAAGCCGCTCTCCCGCTTGCTTATCGGCTCCGTTACCTTCACTGATCACGTCTTCAACACGCTCATTTTTGAGAAAGGTTCGCGTCCAGTGTTTACCGCCATCCGTTGTTTTCAGCACATCGTGAGGGCTTCCCCACCGACTTGCGCCCGCCGCCACATAGAGAACATTCTGATCGTCAGGCGGAACCGCTATGCTGTCCACAGTGTTGAGATTTTGCCATTTGTAGGGCAGGTTGTCCATCAAGGCAGTCCAGCGTAGCCGCTTGCGATCCAACTTCCAGATTCCGCCGCCATCCGCTCGTAGAAAGAGAGACTTTGGGTGACGAGGACTCCAGACCAACCCGGTGGCATACTCCACTCCGCCAAAAACAGCGTTGTCCCATCGGTAAGCGACCTGTCCGTTTGTTTTGACGGGAGGCGTGTTTTTAATTAGAGCTGTTGCGTTTGAGTTAAGGTCCGGCTGCGCGGGGGTGTCGAGGGAAATCACGCTCGTCCACGTTTTTCCCGCTCCCTTCACTCGGCAATGGGATTGGATCGGCGGCGTTTCTTTTGCGTACAGAACTGGGGCAAACATCGTTGAGGCGGTTCCAACGAGGATAACTGATAAAGAGCGTAAATCTAAAGACAACATTGCGTTCCTTCCGCATCGAGAAGTGACTCAGTTTAGCACACTTTTCCCGGACAAAAAGAACGGATGCCCTCGCTCGAAAAAGAGAGAACACATTCACTCTAACCTGAAACTTCGATACTCATCTATGCGTAAGGAACGGAGATAGGGTATTATTCCTGCGCGAAGGCAGGTTTGACTGCCAATACCCCGATATTTTACGACAGAGGAGAAACTAAAAATGAGTAGTGCAGCCACGCTGACCACCGCAACGTTCGATGATGAGGTGACTAAATCCACGATTCCCGTTCTCGTGGACTTCTGGGCGGTCTGGTGCGGCCCCTGCCGACAGATTGCGCCAACAGTGGACGAACTCGCAACCGAGTACGCCGGTAGAGTCAAAGTGATGAAGGTCAATGTGGACGAAGAGGGCGAACTGGCACAGCGTTTCGGCGTGATGTCCATTCCCACCCTGATCATTTTCAAGGACGGTAAGCCCGCCGATCAGATCATGGGTGCTTTGCCGAAAGCGACCATTGTAGGACGGCTCGAAAAAGTCCTGTAGATTTCTTTCCGTGAAAAAGTTCAGCAAGGTTGGAAAAGGCAAACGCAAAATGCGTCTGCCTTTTTCTCTTTTCCAATCACACAAAAATTGCTCAAGCCTTTAGCATTTCACACCCTGCAAACGAGAAAGCCCTTTGAGGCAATCGCTGAAATGAAAACAGACTTACTGCACAAATACCGAATCACGGCAAATATCGCGGCGAAAAATTACATCGGCGACAGTCCCCATTTTTTGCTGAATGAACTGCTCCGCTTGATCCGGGTGGCATTGATGCTCTCCTTGTGGCGGATACTGCTCAAAGATCGTCCTGAAGGCGTTGACGGCATGACCCTGTCAACTCTGCTCACATACACCCTGATTGCGGAGTTGTTTGCGGAGCAAATGGCGGCGCAAACCGGATTCGAAGATCTAATCTGGAACGGC
>JACMPS010000134.1 GCA_014377395.1 Chthonomonadaceae bacterium | reverse complement strand
CAATCCATGGCGTTGACCCCCTACCTCGTCGGCATGGTCTTGACGCACAAAGCCCCACTCTATGTGTTTTCGTTGCCGCTAATCGTGTTCTGGACGCTTGCCTTAATGAACTCGCTGAACATGCTCGACAACATGGACGGCTTATCTGCAGGAGTGAGTGCGATTTTCGCGGGACTGATCGCTTTCTATGGCTTTGAGACGGGGTCTCCGTTTGTAGCAGGGTTGGGGCTTTTGCTGGCGTTGAGTTGTCTGGGTTTCCTCTTTTTCAATCTTCCGATAAAGGGGAGCGCGAAAATTTTCATGGGGGATTGTGGGAGCATGTTCCTCGGAATTCTGGCGGCGGGTCTCACCGTTTCAGGCATTTCCGTGACGACGCCGCACCTGATGAACAAAGTTCTCGTTCCGATTTTGTTGCTCGCCGTGCCTCTTTTCGACACAGCCCTCGTCGTGATTATCCGCAAGCGGGAGGGGCGTTCCGTTTCTCAGGGAGGGCGCGATCACAGTTCTCACCGACTGGTTTACACCGGACGTAGCGATAAGCAGACGGTAGGGATTTTGTTCGGGTTGGAACTGCTGACGGGAGCGGCGGCATTGATCGCAGAGAGAACTCAGTACCCGGCGGCAACGCTCGGTGTTTTCCTTGTAGCACTTGTGGGCTTTCGTGCCTTCGGGATTTACCTGAGTCGTTTCGCGCAACCCGTTCTCACAACTGCCTCCTCACAAACAAAAGCGGTAGTGCGTGACGGTAGAAGAACAGGTGTGCGCGGGTAGGGTAGACAATTTAGAGCGTAGAGGATCAGGGAAATGGATAACACGATAGCCAATGTTCTTGCTCCTCTCTTCGACGAAGGCATTTATCGTGTCACCTATGCCGGGTTGGATAACCTATGTTACATTCGGCAATAATTACGAACTCAACATTGAGTGTCATTGGGAGTACAGGGATGCGGCGGGGATACTGCTCGATAGGTGGATTGAAAAAGTTGGCGAAAGAACAAGTTTTTTGCTGTGGCGTCTTGTGGGGAAAACCGTATCCAATGCTCACTATGAGGAGAGTAGTCCGCCTATTTTGACGTTTACATTCACGGATGGCGAAATGCTAACTGTCTTCGCGGATTACTCAGGATACGAAAATTGGTCAATCATGGACTTGAAACCGAGCGGATTTAAATTAATTGTAAAGGGAAACGACTTTGATTATTTTGGTGAAATCCCTACAAAGTGAAGTAACCTTCATCTCGTCGCTCTCAACGCAGAAATTGTCTTGACAAATCGCGTTGCCTTTGCCATAATCTAAGGGTGTGTAAACGAAATGCCGATGTGGCTCAGAGGCAGAGCAGCTGTTTCGTAAACAGCGGGTCAGCGGTTCGATTCCGCTCATCGGCTTTGAGAAAGGGGAAGGCTTCAGCAGTAATCGCTGGAGCCTTTTCTTCGATTTTCCTTTCGGTATTCCACTCTCCCAAAAGAGGAGCCTCACTCTGACACAGTTTTCTCACCTCGACGAAAAGGGCGATGCCCGCATGGTTGATGTCAGCGACAAAGCCGAAACAGTGCGCTCCGCTACTGCAACTGGAAAGATTCTGCTTTCCCCGGAAACAGTTGCCGCGTTACGTGACAACGCCGTACCGAAAGGGGACGTGCTAGCCACCGCACGGATCGCCGGGATTATGGCGGCAAAAAAGACGAGCGAGTTGATCCCGCTCTGTCACCCTTTGCCGATCACCAAATGCACCGTAGACCTCCAAATCACCGATACGGGCGTGTCAATTTCTGCAACAATTCGAGTCACCGGAAAGACAGGGGTTGAGATGGAAGCCCTTACCTCGGTTTCAGTTGCGGCACTCACCGTTTACGACATGGTGAAAGCACTCGATAAATCTGCGACAATCACCGACATCCGTTTAGAAACAAAAACAGGCGGGAAAAGCGGAGATTTCAGCCGTGAACCAGTCTAAAGTCCAAGTAATCCCAAAGGAACCTGAACACATTGATCCTCTCTCCTCTTTTGTTGTCGCTGATCGTCTCTGCCTTTTCGCCGCCGAAGATTGCCTCCTCTCCCGCTCGCCCTACGACAAAGTACAAAGCGGCACGACATTGGAACGCCCCCGCTCGTTATCGGGGTGTTTCAACGCGCACCCCTCCCCGATATTTTACGGAGAAGGTTTGCGCCCTTACCTTTGACGACGGCCCCTCCCGACAAATCACACCCTCGATCCTCAAAATTCTAAAGCAGGAAAATGTCCCGGCAACGTTCTTTGTCATGGGAAGCATGGTTTCCGAGAATGGGGATTTACTGAAGAAAGAGGTTGCGGCAGGCTATGCAATCGGGATTCATACTTACGATCACAGAACACATCCGACACGAGGACAGGCAAGCCGAGAAATGAGTTGGTGCGAGGCGGGGCTGATCAAAACGCTTGGAGCAAAGCAACAAACCTGGCTTTTCCGCTCTCCGTTTGGAAATACGAAAAGTGCTTATACCCGTGAAGCCCTTGCGCGGGGCTATGCCAATATCCTGTGGAGTAACAGCAGTGCCGACACTGCCACGCACAGTGCTTCAGTTGTCTACAACAATGTTGTGTCAAACATCGAACCCGGACAGGTAATCATCTGCCACGATTCGGAGGGGAAGCGTCACACAGTCAACGCACTGGCAAACGTGATTCGGGGGCTACGCAAAAAGGGTTACACGTTTGTAACTGTTCCGGTGCTGTTGCAGAAGTGGGACGCGGTTGCTTCTCACCCGCCGACTCCAAAGAAGAAAATAGAGAAGAAAGTGTTAAGTATTAAACTTCAAGTGTTGAGATAAAGATTATTTTCTCCCCTGCATTTTTCTGATTTTCAACACCTAATTTTATTAACGAAATCGCCGCTTGAGTTGAATCAGATTACCATAACTTTTCGACATCAGGGTGTCGAGAGTTCCTATTT
>JACMPS010000133.1 GCA_014377395.1 Chthonomonadaceae bacterium | reverse complement strand
GTATGGCGGGCAGGCTTGGCGATTCCACCCGAAAGACTTTCGTATGGCGACCGAGTATGGCGTCCCCGAAGGAAGTTCTCTGCAAGACTGGCCCCTCACCTACGATGATCTCGAACCCTATTACGAAAAGGCGGAATGGGAAGTCGGGGTATGCGGCGAAGACGGAGCAAATACGGAGAACATTCCTCGCAAGCGGGGCTACCCGATGCCTCCCGTCAATCCAAATCCACAGACTCGCGCCCTTAAAAAAGGAGCGGATGCCCTGGGTTGGAAGACGTTTGCGGTGCCTCAGTTGCTGAACACCCTTCCCTACAATGACCGTCCCGCTTGTACTTCATGTTCCTATTGTGTCGGCTTTGCGTGTCAGGCGAACTCAAAAAACGGAACGCATAATACGTTTCTTCCCCGTGCTCTTGCCACCGGGCTTTGCGACCTTATCACCTCTGCCATGACCGAAAAAATCGAGACGGACGCACAGGGGAAAGTCACCGGGATTACTTATCTTGTCGAGGAAAATGGAACGATCCGCCGAAAAACCGTCTTCTCAAAGGCGGTCGTCGTTTCAGGAGGAGCCACCGAGACGGCCCGTCTTTTGCTCAACTCTGTTTCTGTTCTACACCCGAACGGTCTTGGAAATCATTCGGACGGGGTGGGGCGGCATTTGCAGGGGCATTATTATCCCACCGTCAACGGAATCACAGAAGAGGTTTGTGTGGACGGGTGGGGTCCGGGTCCCAGCATCACAACCGGAAAATTTAGTCACGGCAACCCTGGCGTGATCGGTGGCGGAATGTTGCTGGACGATTTTATCCGACTTCCGATCATTCACTGGTACAGAAGTTTGCCGCCGGATTTGCCGCGCTGGGGGAAAATCAACAAAGACTGGATGCGCCAAAACTACACACGTACCCTTCAACTTTCGGGACCTGTACAGGACATTCCCAATCCCGATGGACGGGTGACAGTTGATCCCTCGGTAAAGGATAAATACGGATTGCCCGTTGCCTGTCTTTCAGGAACGACGCATCCGGAAACCGTCAACACAGCGGAATATATCCGCGAACGTGCCCTCGAATGGATGAAAGCGAGTGGAGCCGTTCACATCTGGTCGGCAAAAAACGGTCTTTCTCTCAGCGGGGGACAGCATCAGGCGGGGACAGCACGCATGGGGAATGATCCCGCTACTTCCGTCACCGACAAGTGGGGGCGTGTGCATCACCACGACAATCTCTATGTCATGGACGCTTCACTGCACGTCACCAATGGCGGCTTCAACCCCGTGCTAACGGTCATGGCACTTGCGATCCGCAACGCCGAACGTCTTGCTCAAACGCTCTGATTCTCTAAGGAGAGTGAGAATATGGAGTTACACTGTTGAGGTAGCGGCGTAGTTGACAACAATTGAGGAACAGGATTCCGCAGAGAAATCTTTGTCATGGGTAAGTAAGGGTGTTTTCAATAGCAGTGCCGTTGCCGCGATCCAGGCATCGGCGGCTTCCAGTCGTTTTCCTGTCTGCCGTGCCTCCTTCATAACCCGTACCCAACAGTTAACTAAATCCTCGCTTGAATTCTGAATAAGAATGTTGGTGAAAAACCGTTCCAGGCGGGTTCGGCGCACTTCGCCCCAGTTTGCTAGAACCGCACCAAGACGCAGTTCGGCAACGGCTTGGAAGGGCAATACGGAAAGTTCGTTTTGCAGATGAGGGAGGTAAAGTTCCAGATTTGTTCGCTCGTCAACGATCATGCTGGCAACACTGGTGTCAAGAACGTGAAAATTCATTCGCTTTTGTTCTGCTCTATCCCGCGTCGTATAGTGCGTTCTTCCAGGATGACTTCCCACAAATCGCGTTCGCCTTCTTCAAGCGGCAAAGGTTTCATTCCCTGCAAAATGCGCTCGTAACTGCCGCGCTCTAGAAAGGGCACATCAGGAACCTCAGGCGAACCGGGCTTGTCATTCAAGATTGTCACTCTGACATGATGACCCTGCAATTCCGATTCATGAGTAATGATCTGTTCCCAGGTTCCTTCGATTTCAATTAACTCTTTGTCCATCATGTATCCTCCCAAATCCTATCAAGAAACAGTGAAGTAGCCCATACCTAACCGCTCTACTATACGTCCAAAATCTATCCTTTGCAGTTCAGCGTTTGCAACCGAAATCGGGCTTTGTTGGATCAATCTCTCAGTTAGGAAAGAGTGAGGGTTCGGGTCACACCGGAACTGACCAGAATTTCACTGCCACACTCAAGGCAGTGCGCCCAGGTTGCCGCCGGAAACTCTGCATCCTTCTCCGTGCGTAAGCGATAAAAAATTTTCTTGAGGCAAACTCCGCACCAGATATTTTCGGGTAGGGGTTCGGTTGAAGGTTCACTTTCGGTAGGCGCACCCTCTATCTTTTCATAAAACGAAACGACTTCTCCCCAGGTGTGACAGGTGACAACAAAATTTCGTTCGAGGTAGGCTTCCCGTAAGGCGATCACCAACTGCGTTACGGCTTCATAACTTGCCTGCAAACCCTCGTGCTCACCGGTATGGTGGATGTGAAAATGGTTGATGAATTCTTCGATCTCCCACTTCTTAATATCAGGATTGTTCCGGCGCAAGTAGTCAATCTGATAGAGCGTGTTGCCAGGAATACAGAGACTCACGATTCCACCGACTTCGTAGAAAACAAAGCCGTTTGATTCCTTTTGCTTTACGTCTGTGCTCTTGTCAATTCCCAAATTCTGAGCCCATCAAAAAGTGCTTCTCCTCGATAGATGTATCTATTTTATGTCGTTCCAAATTGGAGTAGCCGTAGCGTATCCCATTATACCCACGTAACCCAAAGGATCGAGATTAAGCCGCTCGAAGGATAACACCCCACTTGTCTTAAACTGCGACCTGAGGGAAACGTGACACTCAATTGACGAAAAAGAGAGACGCACCCCAATCGGAGTGCGTCTCTTTTTTACTCACCTGTCACTTCACCCGCCTACGCGACAAGACCCTTCACCGTTTCCACGATCCGCTTTGCGGAAATTCCGGCGGCTTCCACCAACTCGTAGGGTGTGCCGGAACCGGGAATCTCACGCACGGCAAGGCGAGTGACTGCCGGAGCCGCCTGACCCTCGAACACTTCAAGAACCGCATCGGCTAGACCGCCTTCCGCCCAGTGATCTTCCACGACAACCAGTTTGCCGTTACATTCGGAAACGGCTTTCTTGATCGTCTCAGCGTCTACAGGCTTCACCGAGTAAAGGTCAATCACGCGAATGGAAATCCCCGCCGCCACAAGTGTATCGTAGGCTTTCAGGGCTTCGTGCAACGTGATTCCCGCACCGATCACTGCTACGGCGTCTTTATCGGACGACCCCAGCGTTTTCGAGCCACCGAGCGTGAAGGTTTCTCCCTCGCCGTACAGCACCGGAAGTTTCTCGCGGGTCGTTCTCATGTAGACAACGCCGCGAGTCTCTGACATAAGATGAACGAGGTGCGCGGCGCAGGTCGCGCAGGACGGATACAGTACCGTCGAGCCATGCACCGCCCGCATCATTGCGAGGTCTTCGAGCGCCATTTGTGAGGGACCATCTTCGCCAATCGAAACGCCCGCGTGAGAACCCGCTAGCCGGATATTTGCCTGTGAAATCGTTGCCATACGAATCTGATCATAAGCACGGGAGAAAAACGCCGCAAATGTGGAAGCAAACGGAATTTTCCCCATGACCTGCAAGCCGACTGCCGAAGACACCAACTGTTGCTCGGCAATATACTGCTCGAAGAATTTATCCGGGTAGGCTTTCTTGAATTTGTCGGCAAAAGTGGAGTTTGAGACTTCGCCGTCAACCGCCACCACGTTAGGATTGGAGGCACCGAGGGCTTTGAGGGCATCGCCGTAGGCTTCGCGCGTGGCAACCTTGACGCCGACTTCGTAAGTCGGAGGGACAAACTCTTTTGCCTCGCCGAGTGTCGTGATCTCCCCTTCATGCTTGCCCTGAACCTTCACGATGAGTTTGCAGTCGGGATTACCGAGTTCGGCGTAGGCTTTTTCAGCGTCGGCGGCGGGCAAAGCTTTTCCGTGCCAGCCTTCCACATCGGCAAGAAAGGAAACACCTGCGCCTTTTTTCGTCTTCGCCACAATGCAAACGGGCTTGTCTTTTGTTGCGACAGCCTCTGCAAAGGCTCGGTTCACGCTGTCCACGTCAAGACCATCAATCACGATTGCTTTCCACCCGAAGGCTTCCGCACGAGCGGCATAGGCGGCTCCGTCCCACTCCAGCATCGTTGGTCCGCGTTGCCCCAGTCGATTCATATCAATAATGGCGATCAAATTATTCAGTGCATAGTGTCCACCGAGTTCCATTGCCTCGTAAACACTACCTTCCGCCATTTCTGAGTCACCCAGCAAAACCCAGACTTTGATCGGGGTCTGATCAAGAAATTTTGCGGAGAGTGCCATCCCTACGCCTGTCGGTAGTCCCTGACCGAGTGAACCCGTCGCCACGTCCACAAAGGGAAGACCGTTTGGCTCTGGCACGGGGTGTCCCTCGATGCGGGAACCGAGTTTGCGGAGCGTCAAAAACTCCTCATCAGAAATCGCGCCTGCCGCCTTGTACATCGAGTAGAGAAGAGGAGCGGCGTGTCCTTTCGAGAGAATCAGGCGATCATTGAGCAGAGAATGGGGATCGTTAAAATCATAGTGCAGATAATCGAGCATCAAAACCGCCATCAGGTCGGCGGCGGACATACTGGACGTGGGGTGCCCGGAACCTGCAGCGGTGGTACAGCGAATGCTATCTGCGCGAAGTTGGGTGGCAAGTTGTTGCCATTCGGCGGTTGTATGGGTCATCGTAGGGTGAAATCCTCTCTGGTAATCGTCGGGAAGTTGGTATTACTCTCCCTCTTATACGCCATTTTCCCGGTAATTTCCTGCGTTTTTTCTGGTGTGACCCTTCCGCTTTCGGGAAGAAACCTTGAGTAAGAAAGGAAATCTCACAAAAAAGCGGACATTTCAGCACCAAAGGAAAATACCGGGCTATGGACTTCATTCAATTCTGGCGAATTATTGAGAAAACAAGACAGGGAAATCACACCAATCTCGAACGTTACGAGGAAAGCCTCGCAAAGAATCTTCGCTCTCTGACACCAGAGGAAATTATTGGGTTCGACGCAAAAATTACAGAACTAACCAGACGTGCCTATCGTTGGAATTTGTGGGACGCCGCCTATCTAATCAATGGCGGCTGTTCCGATGACGGATTTTTCTATTTTCGTCTCTGGCTGATCGCTCAGGGAAAACAGGTTTATGAGGAAGCCTTACTAAACCCCGACTTGCTGGCGGATTATATCAATGAAGAAGATGAGGAGTGCGAATTTGAGGCAATAATCTCTATCGCTTGGAACGTTTGGAGCGAAAGAACGGGGCGTTCCGTAGATGAATTTCCTGTAGGTGAAGGAGAGACAGGCGGGGAACCTGTCGGTAAATCGTTTATTGAAAATGATCCTGCACTCGCTATGCTCTTACCAAAACTCTACCAAAAGTTCGGCTGAGCTCATTATCTCTTTTAAGAGAACACAAAGACACAGAAAAAGACGAGCATCAATCCGAGATTTTTCCTCTTCTTTTTCTGTGCATTTTAATCTGTGTTCTTTGTGTTAATCTGTGGATAAAATCTCTTCCGTATTTTTTCTCTGTGCCTCTGTGTCTGTTTGCGAATTCAATAGATGTAGGTGGATGCTCTTTCTTCTTTGCGTAAGATGAATTACTCGCTTAAAATGGGGCGGGGAATTTCCCGGAGAAGACATTCTAAAATTCTTTCGGAAATCGCACCGAACGCAGACTGACTTTTTTGACGAGGATGCGAAAGCGTGACCCTGACCTGTTCAACAAATCGCCCCTTTTCCATTACGATCACCCGATCCGCAAGAGAGACCGCCTCCTCCACATCGTGCGTCACGAGGACGGTGGTAAACCCCTGTTCCCGCCGGAGTTCTGAAATCAAGCCCTGCATTTCAAGGCGAGTGAGCGCATCCAACGCACTCAAGGGTTCATCGAGTAGCAATAAACGGGGGCGGCTTGCTAAGGCACGGGCAAGCGCAACCCGTTGCCGTTGCCCCCCCGACAGAATAGTGGGCAGATCGTTTTCACGCGACTCAAGCCCCACTGATCTCAAGGCATGATCCGCCTCAGCGTACTGAGATTTTAAGAGCCCCAGCCGAACATTTTCCCTCACACGTTTCCAGGGCAAAAGCCGCGCTTCCTGAAACATCATTCGCGCCTCGCCATTCAGTCCCCGCAAGGAAATACCGTCCACGCGGAGTTCGCCTTTCGAGGGCGTTTCCAACCCACTGAGCAGACGGAGCAGGGTGCTTTTCCCGCACCCGCTTCGCCCGACAATGGCGACAAATTCGCCGGGAGAGACTTCCAAATGGATGCCGTCTACAACGTTGTTCCCACCGAAATCTTTGGTGACGCCGAGGAGTTGAAGAGACGCGCCCCGCCGTACATCACTCGGCGTTGGGAGAATTTCACGTTCCAGTAAAAGTGCCATAGGATCAAACTTTCTGAAAATTGGGATGCCAGAATAGCAATCGCTTTTCTAACATTCGAGCAATCACATCGGCGAGTTTGCCGAGCAGGGCATAGAGTAGCGTTCCCACAATCACCACATCGGTTTGCATAAACTCCCGTGCCGTTGTGGTCATATAGCCGATTCCTCGCTCCGCCGCCAGTGCCTCCGCCGCAATCAGCGTGAGCCACATCGAACCGAGCGCAAACCGTAACCCCACCAGCACCGAAGGCATCGCTCCGGGCAATTGCACTTGCCGGAACAATTCCCAACCGCTCAGTCCGTACACCCGTCCCATTTCTTTTAAGCCGGGGTCTACAAGACGGACTCCGTGATAGGTATTGAGGTAGAGCGGAAAAAAGACACCGAGTGCGATCAAAAAGAGTTTCGCCTCTTCCCCGATTCCAAACCAGAGAATGACAAGCGGGATCATCGCCAGATTCGGAACGGTTCGCACCATTTGAAGGGTGCTGTCCAACAACTCCTCTGCAAGTCGGGAAATTCCGGTCAGCAAACCGAGCGTAAAGCCGATGCTGCCTCCAATGAGTAGCCCCGCGATTGCCCGCCCACCACTCACCGCCAGATGCCGAAACAGTTCACCTGTCTCGATGAGATGCGCCCCGGCACGAGCGACGGATTGCGGAGAGGGCAGGATTCGGGTGGAAAGCCAGCCCATTGAGGAAAGTGCCCCCCACAGCACAATGAGTCCTATCGGAAGCACCCAGGGAAGCACACGCCTTTGCAAGCGAGATAGGTGAGTCATGGGGTTGCCTCCGGGGTGATTTGAGCGTACTCCTGAGGGAGCAGCACCCCCGCCGACACCTCGACATGACGGGGTAGCAAGCCAATTCGGGTGAAATTGTCGGCGACCTTTTGTTGCGTGGCAATAATTTCGGCGTCCATCGGGCGAAAACCGATAAATTTCTGTCCGGGGGTTGCCGAGCGGCGCAGAGTAATCTCCAGAATGTCCACGCTCAATCCCATTTTCGGAGCGAGAATTTCGGCGGCGGCACGCGGATTAGCAAGGCTCCACTTCGCTGTATTCCGAATTTCATTGAGGGCAATCTTTATCCAGTCTCCATGATGTTTTGTCACTTCACGAGAAGCGAGATAGAAGCCTCCAGCCGAGACAATTCCCTTTCCGTCTATCAGCGTTCTCGCCCCCGTTGCCCTCTGTGCAATTGCCAGAAAGGGATCCCAGATCGCCCATGCATCCACGCTGCCCGAATCAAAGGCGGGACGGGCATCGGGGGGAGCAAGATAGACCGGGTGAATGTCCCTATAGGCGACCCCATTCTTCTCCAAAGCCTGAATCAAAAAGTTGTGAGTTCCCGACCCTTTCTGAATGGCGATTCGCTTGCCTTTCAGATCGAAAACCGTTTTAAGGGGCGAGTCTTTCGGGACGAGGATCGCTCGACTTTCGCCGCTCTCCTCCGGGGGCGTGTTCGCGACGTAGACAAGATTGTTTCCCGCCGCCTGTGCAAAAATGGCGGGCGCATCTCCCGTCGACCCCAGGTCTACCGAACCGGCTCCCAATGCTTCAAGCAATTGCGGTCCCGCCGGAAACTCGATCCACTGCACCCCGACGCCTGATGGCTGGAGTCTTTTCTCAAGGTTTCCCGTTTGCCGCAACAGGTTCA
The DNA here is from genome assembly GCA_014377395.1 of Chthonomonadaceae bacterium. Taxonomy (GTDB): domain Bacteria; phylum Armatimonadota; class Chthonomonadetes; order Chthonomonadales; family Chthonomonadaceae; genus JACMPS01. The sequence continues at coordinate 4,778 of JACMPS010000133.1, read as the reverse complement.
GCGTTCCCGCCTTCTGATAACCGATCCTGAGCGTTTTTTTTGTCGGGCTTTCCCCCTCTGTACCCAATGGGGAGGGGTGACACCCTGTGATCAAAAAAAGCAAGCCGAAAAGGAGCAGAGCGAAAACACTTCGCCCTTTCGGATAGACAGACCGAAGATTATTCCTATGTATAAACCACATGATTAATCTTCTCGAAACCATGCCCCGGCATCAGGCGACAGGCTTTTCCGATAGGCAATACCGGAGCTGTTTCGGGTAGGTACGGCGGTGAGAAAATTCGCTCCGCCTCCACCCGTATAACTTGGATCGGGAGCGCGATACCATTTCGAGTGACCGTCTCCCAGCAGAACGTTTGCGCCGCCACTGTGCCGCGCACGGGCAAAGACATAGGTGAGGTTGTTGTCAATCTCGGTGGGGCTACTCGTCTCATAAACCCCGGTGTCGTTGCCCTGCGTATAGACGCGCCGCCCTGCGCCCTCCGCCGCCAGTACCACCTGAGCGGGAGCCTGCATTGAGGCTAGGGAAGAGGGAGTCAGCGTCAGCCAACTCGCGGGGAGATCAGGTTGGGCGGAGTTGGCGGGAGGCGGCATCAGATTGAAATTGGCGACATAGCTCCATGATTGTTGAATCCCGAAAATGTCATTTTGCGTTTTCTTAAAATCGGGGCAAACCCAGAGGCTCAAGCCCTTTCCGAGGTTTGCCGCCGCCCGTGTGTAGCTCGATTTGACATAGGGATCAACCAGATTGTACCAATGGTAGCGATCCGTATCGGAAACATTGTAGTTTGCCTGTGGAAATCGTTCGTCGTAATCCTGCGTGTACATCAGCAACGCGGTTCCGATTTGTCGCTCATTGGAGAGGCAGGAGGTCTGACGGGCTTTACTCCGTGCCTGTGCAAACACAGGAAACAAAATCGCGGCAAGAATGGCGATTATTGCGATAACAACAAGTAATTCAATCAGCGTAAAGGCGTTTTTGTGTTTCATCGAAGTTTTCCTTTTGCCGTGGCGTCTTTGCCCGACAAATGCGTGTTCAGAAGGTTGAAATGTCGTCGCCTTTGACGAGTGGAGGCTAAATTCTTCGGAAAGCCCCTTATAAAATTACAGAGAGTGCGCGGAAATCGCTCCTTCCTTCACAAGGGCGTAGCCGTCCCCGCCATTGTTGGCTTTCATGTGTCCTGCGTGAAGCACCTGCAATGAATCGCGAGAGGGTAAATTCGCTTTCAGGGGCAACAGAGGAAACACGAGTTCGGCGAGATAATAGGCTTCTTCGAGATGTGGATAACCTGACATAACAAAGGTGTCAATGCCCAATGCTGCATACTCTTTCATGCGTTCCGCCACCTGCTCAGGATTTCCGACAAGTGCCGTTCCCGCCCCGCCCCGTGCAAGACCGATGCCCGCCCACAGGTTTGGGGCAATCACGAGTTTGCTCCGGTCTCCGTTGTGCAGAGAGGTGATCCGCCTTTGCCCTACCGACTCAGACTGCAAAAATCGCTCGGCGGTTTGCGCGGTTTGATCTGTGTCCAGATATTGAATCAGGCGGTCTGCGGCACTCCACGCTTCCGCTTCCGTTTCGCGGACGATGACTTGAAGCCGAATGCCGAAGCGCACGGTGCGCCCGTACTCCTCCGCAAGTTTTCGGACCTCATTGATTTTTTCTTCAACCATGTGCGGAGGTTCGCCCCAGGTCAGGTAAACATCAATGTGCTTTGCTGCAACTTTTAATGCTGCCGGGGAAGACCCACCGAAATAAAGACCGGGGTAGGGCTTCTGAACGGGCGGAAACTCCAGTTTCGCACCCTCTACTTGCAGGTGTTTCCCCTTGAAGTTGACCGTCTCACCTGCGTAGAGTGCCCGCCAGATTTGCAGGAATTCCTCAGTGGCTTCGTAACGCTCATCGTGTTCAAGGAAAACGCCGTCTCCTTTGAGTTGTTGCGTGCTTCCTCCGGTGACGACATTCAACAGAATGCGCCCGTTGGAAATCTGATCGAAAGTAGCCGCCATACGAGCGGAAAGGGTAGGCGACATGATCGAGGGACGAATTGCCAGCAGAAATTTCAGGCGTTCGGTGGAGGTGATGAGTGCGGAGGCAACTACCCAGCCCTCCTGCTTGGTTCCTGTTCCCAGCAACATTCCACCATAACCGAGCGAGTCAACGGCTTGCGTCACCTGTTTCAGATAGTTGAAATGCGGTTCGCGTCGTCCCTGTTTTGCGCCAAGATAGCGTTCGTCGCCCTGAGTGGGCAGATACCAGAAAACTTCCATTGTGATCTCCTACAATTTTAATAACTAAGATTTGATAACTAAAGTTAGATGAATCTGATCGCCTAAATGACGTATTCGAGTTCGGCGGTGGGGTCGGGCAGGGGTTCCGTCTCCCGAATCAGTTCCGCGAGAGAGTGGTTCAGCCGCTGCTCGACTTCCTCCTCCAGCGAGAGAGTCCCGCCATGCTCAAACTGAATTTCCGAATCGGTGAGGAAAACTCCCCTTAAAATGTGAGTGGCTCCCAGTGCGGAAAGCACGGGCTTGAGCGCGTATTCAAGAGCGAGCAGATGCGCGAGAGAACCGCCTGTTGCCAGTGGCAAAATCACTTTACCTTTGAGGGCGTCCTGCGGCAACAGATCAAGAAAGGTTTTTAAGACGCCGGAATAAGATGCTTTGTAGATCGGAGTCGCAATGAGAAGTCCCCGTGACCCCAGCACTCTCCCCACCGCTTCCTGAATCGCCGGGTGCTTTGTATCGGCATGAAGGAGGGCTTCGGGGGGCAGACTGCGGACGGCAATCGCATGAGAGCAGACGGCGTTGCGCTTGAGAACCCGGTGCGCGAGACCGAGAATTGCCGAAGATTTAGCGGTAGCGGAGGGGCTACCCGCGATGGTTACGATACGGCTCATGGGTTCACTCTCTGTCTGCCGAAGTTGTGCGACCTGGTTTCGGGGTGATTTCGTCCGGGAGTTGCAGTCTCGGTAAAGCGCAAACTCAGGGCTTCGTAGGCGTCGGTGATCTCCAAGGCAACCTGTTTCAGGGAGCGGCGCGAGTCCATGCTACGCTTCTGCAAAAGTCGGTGCGCTTCTGGTTCGCTGAGGGCACCTGCTCTCATCAGTTGGGATTTGGCGCGTTCCACCACGTCCTGCACTCCGTCTCTGTGCCTGAGTTGTTGAAGGCGATCCTCTGCCTCCTGCTCTGCCTTCCAGCGACTGTAAGCCACTTCGAGGATCGGTGCAAGGGAGGCTTCTCGAATCGGCTTGACCAGAAACGAGTAGACCCCCAGTGACGCAGCACGATGTACCAGTGACAAATCGAACTCGGAAGCGAACAACACAACCGGAGCCAGTCGTTCCCGGTAAAGTTGGGCGGCAATCGCCAGACCTTTCTCTTCCGAAAGATGCGGATCGAGAACGACCAGATCAGGACGTAGGGCTTGCACTGCCTCCAGCGTTTCACAGGCGTCGTCCGTCTCGCCGATGACTCGGTAGCGCAGGTAGGTGAGTACCGTTTTTAGGTCTTTGCGAATTTCCGCATCGCCTTCGGCTAGAAACAGACGAAGCGCAGAAAGATCGGAGGGAGCGGTCAAGGGCGTTCTCCTTTTCTGGAAAAAGATCGAGGTCTGAAAGACAAAAAGGCTCTACACGGGTGGGTGTAGAGCCTCTCGTGTTCGAGTCAGCGTCTGTCTTATATGGTCTGCCGGTAGCGGAAAGATTAAATCAACCGGCGTTTTTCGTTCGTTTCAATCTGAATAATGCGTCCGTCCTGAATGATCAGTTGGACAGAACCGTAGCGCACCTTTTCCACCGCCGCTTTAATCTCGTCAAGCGGAAACGAGGGCGGTTCGGGTAAATTTTTGGATTGAGAGGGCGGCGATTTCTCTGTCATCGGTTTTCCCTTCTAAATCGAAAAGTCGTGAATTGCATGATGACCCGCCTCAAGATGCGATTGCCTCTGGACAATATCGGCAAAAGTGGTCAGATCGAGTACCTGAGCAAGCGCGTGTCGGGCTTCAATCCAAACTTCGCGCAACCCGCAAACTTCGGGGTGGGGGCAACCACATTCTCCGAAGCGTGTGACACTGGCACAACTTACAAGAGCGAGGGGCCCTTCGAAGACACGCACCACTTCACCCAACGAAATCTTGGTTGCGGACTTCGCAAGTTGGTAGCCTCCTCCCGGTCCTTTACGGCTTGTAACAAAGCCTGCCTGTTTGAGTGTAAGTAGAATCTGTTCCAGAAACTTAAGCGGAATAACCTGCCGTTCAGAGATTTCCTGAATCGAAACTGGAGCCTGCCCCTCACGTTGAGCCAGGTGGAGCAAAGCGCGTGTGGCATATTTTCCCCGACTGGAAATCATCTTTACCTACATTGTTTACTTAGTCTATCGAATTAGTAGAGTAATAGTACCCTCTGTTCAGGAGGTTGTCAAGATCAAAACAAAAATTAAGATTTTTTATGGTAAGGGGCTGTTTGCGTGAGCTTCAGAAGTTTCTGTGGGAAGAGTGTTAGTTTCGCTTTGACTGTGCGAGCGGGCAATTAAGCCACAATTTCTTCCTGCTCTCCCCGTTTCAGGAAAATCCCGATGGGTAAGAGCATAATGAATTTCACATTCATTCACTGCAGAGAATTTCACTTAGGGGTCGATGGGTGCTTTCCGGCAAGCAGGAGCAAACTTCTCAAGTTGACCACTCCCCCGCGATTGAGTTGCAGTCGTTCGATGGTGGCGCGTCCTATCGGGGTCAGTCCTACGAGTGTTAGAAAGTCTTCGCTCCAACAAAAATGCTTTGC
>JACMPS010000132.1 GCA_014377395.1 Chthonomonadaceae bacterium | reverse complement strand
GTATGATGGCGCGAGTTTCGCAATTCTATGCGCCCGTGATGAAAAAGAAATTCAGTGCGCTTTTTGCCTGTGTCGAAGGAAATCTGCACAGTATCGGTCTGAGAATGCTTTCGGATAGCTTGAAATCTACGGGATGGGAAACTTACTTTCTGGGTGCGAACGTCCCCACTTCCAGTTTGCTGAAAATGGCACAAACTCTACAACCCGATCTGATTGTCTTTTCCTGCACAATGGAAGACCAGTGGAGAGAAACGAGCGTGTTACTAAGAGAACTGATTTCGATCTGGAAAGAACAAAAAGCAAAATGGCATCTGGTGGCGGGAGGCAACTACCTCCAACATCACCCGGAGCGGCTTTCGCCTTACCCGGATGTGGAAACGGCGGAAGACCTGAATTCTTTTCTGGCGATTGCAACCCGGATCGAAAGCGGAGCGCATCGATAACACGGGAATAGCGGAAAATAAAACCGGAAAGAGAAAGTGAGAGGGGACACATCCCCCCCAGGATGTGTCCCCTTTCTGATGTTGCTTTTAAGGCGCGAACGTCTTAAAAGCGATACTGATTGGAAGCCCCCCGCCTCCGCACAGCGCATCATGATTTGTTTGTCAACAGGACTAGACTTGTCTATTCTCACTGACAAAATTAGTGTACCATTGTTAGCCAGGTTTGACAAGGGTTTTTAGAAAAATAATTAAAACTTTTTTCAAGCCGAATTTTGTTCGTGAAATGAGCCTGTATGACGGAATTGATCGCAGAAAATCTGGGAGGTGGGTATCGGGGAAAAGAGGTAATCTCCGAAACGAACTTTACGGTGCGCGAAGGAGAATTTGTCGGCTTGCTGGGCGCGAACGGAGGCGGCAAGACTACTCTGCTCAAGATGTTGCTCGGTCTTTCTTCTCCGATGTCCGGCAGGGTGTTGCTGGACGGAAAACCCCTCCGTGAATGGAGTTCACGCGAAAGAGCAAAGCGAATCGCCTACGTACCACAACAAGAGGCGCAGGGCTTTGATTTCAGTGTTCGAGAAATCGTCTCGATGGGGCGTTACGCCTATCTTCAAGGACAAAAGGGAATGACCCTCACGGATTTTGAGGAAGTCAATCGTGCCATTGACAGGCTTTCTCTCCTCCCGCTTGCCGAGCGACCCCTGACGGAACTCTCCGGCGGAGAACTTCAACGGGTACGCCTTGCCCGCGCTCTGGCGCAACAATCTCCTCTTCTGGTACTGGATGAGCCGATCACCCACCTTGACCCTGCACATGGCGCAAGATTGATGACGTTGCTTCGTTCGCTTGTGGACAATCAGGAAAAGGGGCAGAGAAAAGGAGTGCTGGCTTCGCTCCATGACCTCAATCAGGCTTCGCGGTATTGTGACCGAATTCTGCTGTTGAGTGAGGGGAAATTGCTCGTTCAGGGAACTCCACAAACCGTAATCACGCATGAATATCTGGAGATCGCGTTTGGAATTGATGCCTGCATCGAAACCAACCCGCGTACTGGGAAACCTTTTGTTCTCGACTTCGGGGCGGTCTGATTGCCCCTCCAAAAAGAAACGGTACTCGACGGGCTTTTCGTTCGTCTAATCGAAAATAGGTTTGAGCAAAGAGCGTCAATCGCTCACGGCGTTTTGCCGATTTGATGCAAAACGCTCACTCAGGAGAAAATTAAATGTTACGATCCGATACGTTCCGTTCCTTGACCTTCGCTCTGTTCGCTCTTCCCGCATTGTTGGGAGGCGGCATCATTCTTTCTCAACCTGCGACCGCCCTTGTTCGACAGGACGATAAAAAGCAAGATGAGAAGAAACTGGACGACAAAAAAGTCGATGAAAAAAAAGACGATACGGCCTATAGTCTCAAACGTGTGTACACCAAAGGTGACAAAAGCCGTTACAAGACCACGATGACGGTTAAATCCGATAAGTCGGAACTCAGTGGCGGTGCCGCTATTAGTGTGGTATTGCTGGAAAAAGTCACGAAGGTTGATAATGAAGGAGGGGTGACTCTCGCCATGGAATTCGAGGAAGCGAACGCGAAACTAGGGGACAACGAATTGGATATGTCCTCTATGATGCCAAAGATCACCCGAACTCTCGACGCAAAGGGAAACACACTCAAGATTGATTCTGAGGGCGGAAGCGGTCCGCTTTCCGGCACAGACAATAATCAAACCGCGATGTTCATCAATACGCAAGCGAATTATCTACCTGAGAAAGCGATCAAGATTGGGGATACCTGGGAGTATGAGTTCAATGCTCCCGGCAGTGATTCGAAGTCGAATACTCCAAAGGCGAAAGGGAAAGCAACCCTGATCGGTAAGGAAATGTTCAAGGGAATAGAAACGCTGAGGATCAAAACGGAAGCGGAAGCCGATCTGCCCAAATCCAATCCTGCCGGAGCGGGAAAGATGAAAATGATGATGATGAATCTCGTAGAAATCGGCACGGGACGCCCCGTGAAAATAGAGGGAACGATCTCAGGAAACGCAAGTCAGTTCGGTAATGCCACAATGGAAATCAAAACGGAACTGGTGACGGACGCCGACAAGAAAACGCCGAAAGACGTGAAAACAAAAGAGTAGAAATTTGTGAGAAGTTCTGTCCTGAACTGAGTTTAGACGAATAGTGAAACGGCGGCGCAGAGATGTGTCGCCGTTTTCATCGTTTTGCGAACCGAACAAAAGAGTTAGATCGCCTCAGGGCGAACGGAGCCGTTTTCAATGACCTGCAAACAGACTTCATAGCCTTCCAGAAATGTCATTCCGAGAAGTGGTTCGCTCTCGATTGCCAGCACTTCAACTTCGCGTTCAACACTTTCAAACAAAAGAGTGATCAGGTATGAATCGAGCAGTGTCTGTGATCTGTCCGCCAGAAATGCCAAACGACGGGAAATCCAGGTGAGTTGAAGTGCGACACCAAACTTCCGGGGGAGTGTCAATGCGCCCGTAAACCCGGTGTCAAGTGTAAATTCAGCATTGCCCTGTCCGCCCTCTCCACTGGATGAAAAGAGTAAGATGTGCCCTGCGATCCGTAATGAGACCGATCACCCACGTTTACTCGGTCTGAGGCGAACCCCACCGAACGCGACAACGGCATCATACCCGATGCGAAACTGAATCAGTGCCGCGCCCGGATGTCTTGCGTGCATCCGTTTGCTCATTGAGAGGGAGTTTTGATCAATCTCAATCTCATAGTCTCCAGTTTCTACATCAATAACGATGAGCTTTCCGAGGTTGTCTTCTGTCTCTATAATAGGGCGAATCCGGTCATTGTACAATTCTTGCCCGCGTTGGTCAATTGCCGCACTCATCAATCTTGCGTGTGGCATAATTTTGTCTCTTTATCTTGTTGTTTCAAGACACAAATTGTTGATTTTATTGTACTCGATAAGATCGAGTACAAACTAATCCATTCAGACAGCCAAACCTCTTTCACTCCTCATTCCTGTAAACGCAGTTGCCTTCGACATAGGTGGCTCTTACCGAGCCATTCGGGGCGAGAATGGCGAAATCAGCACGAAAGCCGGGGCGAATCTGTCCAATTTGGTTGCTCAAGCCGAGTGCCGTCAGCGCGTTTCCGCTCGTCAGTTGCACTCTCTGCGAGAGGGAGAAAGGGACGGCGTTTGCAAAGGCTCGATCAAGAGTAAGCAGACTGCCCGCGAGGGTTTTGTCCGGTAGCCTCACCGTGCCGTTTTCGACTTTGCAGTGAACGGTTCCGAGTGTGAACGTGTAGCCATCCGGCATCCCGACACCCGGCACTCCGTCCGAAATCAGAATGACGCCTCTTGTTCCCTTTGCCCGAATCAATGCCTCGCAAACGGTAGGGTGAACGTGATGATTGTCCCAAATAAGTTCCGCCGTCAGTTCCGATCTCCCGAACGCCGCTCCCATGACGCCCGGTTCACGAGTTGTCATCGGACTCATCGCATTCCCGCAATGCGTGACGTGTCGCGCACCTCTTGAGATTGCTACTTCGACTTCGGCATAAGTGGCGTTTGTGTGACCAAGCGAAACGATAATGTTTCGCTTCGCCAGTTCTGAAATCAACTTCAACGCACCGGGCATTTCCGGGGCAAGGGTGACAATTTTAAGTGTTAAGAGGGTGTTCCCCACACAATTTTGCAACTCGTTCCAATCGGGAAGCCGAATGAATTCCTCCGGTTGCGCTCCTTTTTTAATCGGATTGATAAAGGGGCCTTCGAGATGCGAACCGAGTAATCTTGCCCCGTCCTTCCCTGTCTCGTTACTTTCGATCAAACGATGCGCCGCAACGAGTGCCGCCCTTTGCGCCTCCCATGAGGCGGTAACGGTCGTGGAAAGCCACCCGGTGACGCCGTGAGTCGCGAGATGCCGTCCAATGGCAAGAGTTGCGTTTTCCGTTCCCTCCATAACGTAACGCCCCGCGCCCCCGTGAACGTGAATGTCCACAAACCCCGGCACGAGCAGACAATCCCGATAGTCTTCATCATCCGCTTGCGGAGACAAAGAACTCGTCAATGCCTCCACCTGAGTGATGACGTTTCCGCCTACGGTGATCACGCTCGCTCCACGCTCGGTTTTCGTATCCACATACTTGCCAACCAGTAATCGCATTTTCGTTGCTCCTCAAAAGAGTTGTACCCGAAAAACCTGAAATAGCGAAAACAGAGGTGCGGTATAATAGAGAATAAGAAGGAACAGACTATGAATACTTTTGAGGTTATCGTGATTGGAGGGGGACACGCCGGGTGTGAGGCGGCACTGGCTTCGGCACGCATGGGGTGTCGGGTGGCTCTTGTCACGTTGCAACGTGACAAAATCGGGCATCTCCCCTGCAACTGCTCGATTGGAGGTCCCGCAAAAGGTCATCTGGCGCGGGAAGTGGACGCCCTCGGTGGCGAAATGGGACGAAACACCGACAAAACCCTGACCCATATCCGCAGGGTTGGAACCGGTAAGGGACCCGCCGTACAAACCCTCCGCGCTCACGCCGACAAAGACCTTTACCCCCTTGCGATGCAAGCCGCCATTGATGCGGAACCCTGCCTGACCCTGCTCGAAGCCTCGGCACAGGATTTGCTGACGGAGACGGCGGATGGCGAAACGCGCATCGTCGGGATCCTTCTTGAAGACGGCTCTCAACTGTTCGCCCAAAACGTGGTGATTACTACCGGAACCTTCTTGAATGGACTGATGCACGAGGGCGAAAAACAGATGCAGGGCGGACGGTTCGGGGAGGCGCGGTCTGTCGGACTGAGTGCGGCACTGAGACGCTTTGAGTTTTTAATGGGACGCTTCAAGACCGGAACCACGCCGCGACTTAATCGTGAAACGGTGGACTATTCACAAACACTCGTTCACGAATCGGAGGAATGTTCACCGTTCAGTTTTCTCCATGACAGGCTAAATCCGCCCTATCCTCTGCTCGACTGCTGGCAACTTCACACAAACGAATCCACGCACAAAGTCATTCGGGATAACCTGAGTCGAAGTGCCATGTACGGCGGACGGATCGAAGGAATCGGACCGCGTTATTGCCCCAGCATCGAAGATAAGGTGGTACGTTTCGCCGACAAAAACTCGCATCCCGTCTTTCTGGAGCAGGAAACGTGGGACGGTGCAAACCTCTACGTACAGGGAATGTCCACGAGTCTTCCGGCGGAAGTACAACTTGAATTTCTGAAAACGATGCCCGCACTTAGTGAGGTGGAAATGCTTCGCCCTGGCTATGCCGTCGAGTACGACATGGTTTATCCTGATCAACTGCATCGAACGCTGGAAACGAAAAAGGTGAGCGGTCTTTTTCTCGCCGGACAAATCAATGGCACGAGTGGCTACGAAGAGGCGGCAGCACAGGGAATCGTTGCCGGGATCAATGCCGGACTGAAATCACAAAAACGCCCCCCGATGTTGCTGGAGCGTTCTTCCTCTTACATCGGCGTTTTGATTGACGATCTCGTGACTCGCGGCGTAAGCGATCCTTACCGAATGTTGACCTCTCGCGCCGAGTATCGCCTGAGTTTGCGCCATGACAACGCCGATGAGCGTTTGACGGAGATCGGCTACCGGGTAGGAACCGTCACCGAAGAACGCTGGAGTCGCTGGCAGGAAAAGCAAAAGTCCATTGTCGAAGAAGGCGAACGTCTCCGCACAACCTTTGTGATGCCCCGCGACAATCCCCGTCTGGCGGAACTTGGAACGGCACAAATCGGCGATTGCAAAATGTCGCTCGAAGACCTGCTGAAGCGTACCGAGATGAACTTTGCGCGTGTTTGGGAAACCGCCATTGCCATTAACCCGGAGGTTGTTCCGCCGAACGTTACACCCGAAGTGGCGGAGCAGGTGGAAATCCAGTTAAAGTACGCAGGCTACATTTCGCGGCAAACCACTCAAATTGCACAGTTCGTGAAAACGGAGAGCATCGAGATTCCCGCCGATGTGGACTTTGAGACGGTTCACTCGCTTTCCCATGAGGCAAAAGAAAAACTGGGACGGATCCGCCCCGGTTCGCTCGGTCAGGCATCCCGAATTCCTGGCTTGCGTCCCGGCGACATTCAGGCTTTGCTGATTCACCTTGAGCGTAATCGCCGCCTCTTAAGTGCTTGAACAAGAAAAAATGAGGGAGTAGGGGGTTCGATTTTTGCCCCCTCTTTCTATGCGAATCAAGATAAGAAAGGGAGAGACGTTGCAAGCGACGCCTTCCCCTTTTTGAACCTGATAGATTTTCCCGAAGGCAAAAAAAGCCGAACCATTGTAAGGTTCGGCATGCGCGTCCTGCTCGTCAAAACGCACAAAAGAGAAAAGGGTGATCGTCGCTCGGAGAGTGAGCGCAGAGATAGTATAGAGGCTGTCCGTTAAGGCGATGTTAAGAAGGGATTATCTTTTCATTAAAAGAATCAGACAATTTCACGTAGATGCGGATTGCTCTTTCGCTCCTGCCCAATCGTGGTGAAACCGCCGTGTCCCGGCAAAACCTGCGTCTCGTCGGGGAGGGGCAGCAAGCGAGTGCGGATCGAGTGCATCAATTCCTGATAGGAAGAATCGGGAATGTCTGTGCGCCCGATACTGTTCCGAAATAGGCAGTCGCCCACAATCGCCACATCGTCGAAAGTGAATGTGATATGTCCCGGCGCGTGTCCGGGCGTCAGAAGGCAATTGAGTTCGCTTTCACCGAGGACAACAGGCTTTTCTTCCTCAAGCCAGAAGTGCGGCTCCGGTGACGAAATCGAATCAAATCCGAAATGGGATAGCGTGTCCGGCAAGCGTTGAAGTTGAGGCAGTGCCGCCCTATGCAACCCGAAAAGTGCTTTCGGGAATCGCTCCAGCACGGGGCGATTGCCGACGGAATGATCGAAATGAGCGTGGGTGTTCAGCAAATACTGTAGGGTAATGCCCGCCTTTTCGATTTCCGGTAACATGGCTTCGGTGTCAAAAGACGGGTCAATCAATGCCGCCATTTGAGTGGCTTCATCAATCACGAGAAATGTATTATTGTCCATCGGGGCGGACGTAAAATGAACGATCTTCATTTGAGTTTCTCCTGCAAACTACGCTCTTGTCGCCTCTGTCCACGCTTGTTCCGCAAGACGTTTCATCACGAGGGACTGTTCCCATCGATCACTAAACTCTGAGCCATCAGGCAGGGTAATCGCATAGCGAGGAGGCCCCAATTCCGAAGCAAAAGGGAACACATCGCCCGGTTGTGCATTTTGCAACCATGCTTTGATTGCCGCCGCCCAGATGCGAACAAAGAATTGTGCGGTCTGCCCCGAACCGTCCTCCACATCTACTTGAACCTGTTCGCCGTTAGAAATGCGGGCGTGTAGATGAGAAACACGCTCCAGCACAGGCATCATTCGCTCGATTGCTCTTTCCGATTCCCACCCGTAGAACTCACCGACAACGATAAAATGGGAAAAATCTCCGGTCAGCCGCACTTCCGGCAAATGGTGAAGCAATTGAAGGGCTTGGTTCAGGCTTTCGGGAAGGTTGCCCCGGTGCGTTTCGATAAAATAAGTAACCCCGGCATCGTTGGCAATCTTACGTGCCTCCTGAAGAAAAGCGGCGGCTTCCGTCATTTCAACATAAGGGTACAAAGGCTGTGCAAAAAGAAAGTCCGCTTCTAAACGCCCTACACGATCTACTTCCCGCCTCACGTCATCAAGGGTGTGAGGGTGATGCCCTAGCACAAGCCGTAAGCCGTGCCGCTCCAATGCTTCAGTATGAGTACGTTCGTTTTCGTCGTTAAGCCAACATTCCACCGCCTCGAATCCTGCCGCTTTTACCCGTGAAAACTTCTCATCGAGCGTCCACTCGGTCTCTGCGTTCATTGGCAACTTG
>JACMPS010000131.1 GCA_014377395.1 Chthonomonadaceae bacterium | reverse complement strand
GCGCGGCACAGGCTCATTTGCCCTTTGTCCGTGAAAAGATTCAGGGTCAATTAAATCAATTACGGGAACAAGATCGAAAACACGAGTCCGACAGGCTGGTAGGTGAGATCACCGAAATCGGTAAACGAATCGCGACGCTCGATCACCGGCAAAAAGAAGAAAAGTCAAAACAAAACGATCTCAAGCGGGAACTCAAGGTAGACCCGGAGACCCCAATTAATGCGATCCCAAAACGTTTTTCCGAATTGATCGGGGTGAATGGAGAGGACGAGGAAACCTTGCGGGGCGACGAGAGGGACGCAAAGGAGGCGGTCAATGATAATTGCTCTCGACGCCGTGCGGAAGCGGATACGCACAATGTTGCGGAAACCATTCTGGAACTCCCCGCCGAAAAATCGGAACTGAGACGACTGGAAAGGCAACGTGACGTGCGATTACAGGCGGGCGTTATCTTAAACAAGGCACGGGAAACGATTGTAGATCGGGTGATGCCCAACACGATCCACGACATGAATCGGCTTTTGCCCCTGCTCACCGACAGCCGCTATCATCAGGCGGAATGGGACAAGGACAGCAGTGCGCTTTCGATTTACGACAATCAGGCACGGGACTACAAGCGCAAAACAACTTTTTCCGGCGGGGCGCGAGATCAAATTTCGCTTGCCTTGAGGTTGGCTTTTGCAATGGCAACACTTCCGGGGGAACACGCGGTACGTCCGGGTTGGCTTTTCCTGGATGAACCTCTCAGCAGTTTCGACAAACAACGCACTCAGGCATTGGTGACACTGCTGACGAAAGGACCAATTTGGAAATAGTTCGATCAAATTTTCCTGGTTTCCCATAACGAATCGTTCGACCCCGCTCTCTTTCAATATCGTATCCAGATGGAGGGCGGAACCGTAAGATCAAGTACCTTACCGACGGCTTGATAGTACCGAAACGAGTTGCCGCAAATCGATTTCACGACAACTCGTTTTGGATCATGAAACGGAAAACGATCAGAAAAAAGGCGCAACATAGCACGTTTTCAGACAAGGCGCACGCACCCACATTGCAAGGTGACGGCAGCGGGGGAGACGAGCAGATGATCCACGCCGTCTGCATAATGAGTGCTTTCGCCAGAATAGGGATCGAACAAAACGATGTCCCTGATTTTCTGGCTCAGGTAGAACGGAAGTCCGGTCAGTCGGTCTTTTGCCTCGTAGTCCTTGCTAATAATCGCGATTACGGCGTCCGGTATCTGTGTGACGCTACTCTCCCGCTCAGTCGGCTCCGTGCAGAAGATTGAAATGTCGGGACGTTTGCGGCTCCCGTCCGGAAACCGAATGTCAACATCGGCATAGGCGAGGCATCCACAACGATAAGTCCCGTAATTAGAGGGGTGTAGTGCCCCGATGATGCGTTGTACCGCACTTTGATGGAGAATGAACGAACTGGATTCCCAGGTTGTCAGCCCATTCACGACTTCGAGTTTAATCCCGATTTCGTCTGCGGTAGCAAAGAGGTACTCCGGGATACTCGTGCTCTTTTCCCTCGCTTTTGCTCTCTAGACCCCGTAAATGTCGCCGTATTTCTGCGTCATGTAGTCTACATAATAACGTGAGGTCAGTTTTTCACCTGTCGCTTTTAAGATGACTTCCTCCGGCAGATACTTCGAGCCGTACCCGTGAACGTTCTCACGAAGCCAGTTCAGCAGAGGTGCAAATTCGCCGCGTCGGAACTGCTCATCGAGATCGGGAAGAGTGCGGCGCACCGAGGCGAACAGTTGCGTCGAAATCAAATTTCCGAGTGAATAAGTCGGGAAGTAGCCGATCAATCCGAAAGACCAGTGAACATCTTGAAGGCAACCTTCCGCGTCTGTGGCGGGCGTAATTCCGAGATATTCCTGCATTTTTGCGTTCCACGTTTCCGGCAGATCGTTGAAGGAGAGCGAACCCTCCAGCAACGCACATTCCAGCTCAAAACGAAGCAGAACGTGCAGATTGTAAGTCACCTCATCGGCTTCTACACGAATAAAAGAAGGCTTGACCGTGTTGACCGCTCTATAAAATCGCTCCGGTGTTTCCGTCGCGAATTTGTCGGGGAACGTCTCTTTGATCGTCGGAAAAAACCACTCGACAAAAGGACGGCTACGCCCCACGAGATTTTCCCACATTCGCGATTGACTTTCGTGAACCCCTAACGAAACGCCCCCGGCAAGCACGGACGCCTCAAAACGCTCCGGGCTACCTTGCTCGTACATTCCGTGTCCCGCCTCATGGAGAGACGCATAGAGTGCCTGTTGCAGAAACTTTTCATCGTAGCGTGTGGTCAGGCGCACGTCGTCACGGGAGAAATTCGCACAGAAGGGATGCGCCGCCTCGTCCTGCCGCCCCCGGCTTAAATCGAAACCAATGGCTTTGACGGCTTTGAGCGTGAGTTCGCGCTGTTTTGCGACGGAGAAATCGCCATGAATGGGTGCCTCGTCCACTTGATTTTTACTCTCGGTGATTTTGCGGAGCAGTTCCACAAGACCTGGCTTCATGTTGGCAAACATCACGGCGATTTCTTTTTGTTTCGCGCCTGTTTCGTATTCGTTGATCAGCGCATCGTAAATGTGACCGTTCACCTTGTCGTAGCCATAACATTCGGCTTTTTGACGGGTAAGATCGAACATCTTTTCAAGGGCGGGGCGGAACCCGACATAATCATTGTTGGCACGGGATTTTTTCCAGAGTTCCTGCGTGAGAGAGCCGTGACGCGCCATTTCCGTAACCAGTTCCGTTGGCAGTTTTGTTTGGAGATCGAAGTCGCGGCGCAGTTTTTTCAACATTCGCACGTCGTCCAGATCGTCATCCATTCCCACGGCATCCGCTTCCGCTTTCGCAAGAAGATTGCCTGTTTCATCGCTCACAAACAGTTCGTGCGTCACTTCGCTCAGGGCGGCGGATTGCTCGGCGCGGGCGTTTGCCGCTCCCGGCGGCATATAAGTTTCCTGATCCCAACCTACCAATCCTGCCGCCTGCCCAATCCGAATCATCTTCGCCATGCGCGTTTTCAACGTCGCTAAATTATCACTCACGCTTTTCTCCTTCTGTTTTCGAGACTTTTAATTTTTTGATTTTGTCAATTCTTACGTCAATAAGATTGGAGGCAGATTTTGTCGTCAACGGTATTGATCGTACAGATGGTTTTGTCGTCAAATAATTTTGCATCAACGGTCTGGTTTATCCCTGCACTAAGCACCTTTGGTGAAGGCGTCCTTCGGACGCGATGCGGGGAGAGAAAGCAAATCTATATCCCCTCCTTAGTCTCAGGGTTAATACGGGTAACTCAGGGGAATTTCACGCCAATCTTGATCGAGCGTTCCGGGTGAGTGAACATTGTCGTCAGGGTGTCGGGTGCTTCCTCAAAAGAAACGATTGGCGTAACGATCTTCTGACCACTCAGTTTTCCGCTTTGGAAAAGCGCAATCGTCGCCCGATACGCTCGTTCCGGGTTCCAGAGCGGGTGCGAACGATCTGCGTTTGCCCACCCCTCCCACGCCTGAGAACCGACAATCGTAGGGCGATTGTGATGAAACTCTTCATCAAGGTGCAAATCACGAGCGTCTTTCGGACCCCAGGGAACGTGAACCACCGTGCCGCACTGCCGCAAACACCGGATCGCATCGTTGAGGGCACGTCCTGCCCCCGAAGTCTCGATTGCCACATCCACGCCCTGCTTTTCGGTGGCGAGTTTGATCTGGAGGGCGGCATCGCATTTACTCGGATCAAAAGCCTGAAATGCGCCCGTGTCCAAAGCAACCTCACGGCGGGAAATCAGCGGGTCTACGGCGAAAACGCGATTTGCACCGCTTGCCTTTGCCACCTGCACCGCGAGCAAGCCTATCGCTCCCAATCCGAAAATCGCAACGTCGTCCCCCACCCGTATGTTACCGTCACGCACCGCCACAAATGCGACATGACCCGGTTCGGTACAAACTGCATCTTCCGGCGACAATTCCTCAAGGGGACGTAACTTTGATTCGTGTGCTGTGTGCAATTCGCGAATCGAGCCGCTTCCAAATACTCGATCTCCCGGCTTAAACCGTGTGACCTCAGAGCCGATTTCGCTCACCGTACCGACAATTACGTTCCCGATGCCTCGTTCTTTCGGCGGTTCGGAAAGGGCGGGGGCTTCTTCTGTCGGTAGGAAAAGCCGAAGTTCGCCGTCCCATCTTTTGTTCTTGAAGACGCTCCCGGAAATGGCCTGCGTTTCCGTGCCATGCTTGGGGGCGGCGAATTCTACTTTGACGCGCACCTCGTAAGGCTCAAGCGGCTTCGGGTCATACTCGACAATTCGAAAGGAACTGCCGTCAACAGTGATAATGGCACGGGGCATAACTTTTCTCCTGACAAATCAATTACAAGTTACTCGTAGGAAACGTGTCCGCAGATTAGATCAAATGCAAAGGTCTTGACTTCCTCCCCGGCGCACATTCATGGGGAGAATAACAAGCCTCTACTCCCTCCCCTTATGCAAGGGGAGGGTTGGGGTTAGAGATTGTGGCAATTTCCAACCCCTCCTAACCTCCCCCTTCCGTAAGGGGGAGGAACCCGGACGCCGCATCCCCTACACAGAGGGCTTATTGTGTCGTTTCGAGAGCAGATATTCAAGGACAATAGGAATTAGTGAGATCAGCACAACCGCCACCACAACCACCTCGAAATGACTTTTTACCCAGGCGTTTTCGCCGAACTTTATGCCCGCTCCCACGCAAATTCCCACCCAAAGCAAAGCACCGATCACGCTGTAGGTCAGAAACGTGACGTAGCGCATCGCTCCGATTCCTGCGACAAAGGGCGCGAATGTGCGAACAATGGGAGTGAAGCGGGCAAGGATGATCGTTTTCGTTCCCTGTCGTGCAAAGAATGCCTGTGTCTTTTCAAGATGTTCGCGTTTGATAAAGCGAATCTTGCCTTCGACAGCACGTTGTCCGACGGTTCGCCCGATCCAATAGTTTACGTTGTCACCGAGAAACGCCGCAATCAGAAAGATCAATACAACAGGAACGGGCTGTAAAATCCCTGCCGCAACCAGTGCGCCCGCCGCAAACAGTAACGAGTCTCCCGGTAAAAAGGGCGCGATCACAAGCCCCGTTTCCGCGAAGACGATCAGAAACAGCGCGATATAAGCCGTCGGACTGCCGTTCCCGATATAATGTTTGATCATTTCCAGCATGAGAGTTTAGACTTCGCTTTCTACAGTTTCAGGGGCGAGATTCAGGTTGAGCGAGCCTGTTTTGCGCTCTTCTCCGGCAGTGTGTTGGCTTTCCAGAAACGCAAGAATGTCGGACAGTCGAAACCTGCGCTGTCGGGTTTCTTTGTCCGATTGCATCCGTTGTTCGGCGGAATTTTCAGTTTCCTTGCGGTAATAGGTCAGGATGCCTTTGTTCGTGTAGCGGCGCACCGTTGTCGGGCAAACGTTGAGCAACCGCGCCGTGTCTTCAAGGGAAAGTACCGGGTCGAGAAGCCGTTCGATGAGTTCACGCCGCTTTTCCGCAAAGGGACGCTTGTAGGAGTTTTGAGCGATTTCGTTTTCCTCTTCGATGCGCTCCATCGCCAGCAAAGTCTGGACGTGCTTCGGCACGCTCGCCCACAGTTCCGCCGCCGACAGTCCCTGCCCCGGCTTTTGCGGAATCACGTTGTGTGCGTGTTTCCCTTTGGCTCTACTCTCTCGTTTCGTGCGCGTGGAAGACGACTCCGAAACCACGAAAGGCAAAGTAGGCGCGGGCGACTGCAGAGCAAAGGGCAGTTCTTCCGTTCTGATTTCCTCTTCGCTTTCGCCCTCACTCAGAAGACTTTCCGTTTTCACCTCAAGGGGCAATGGCAGGATCGGCTCCTCATGGACACCCTCGGATTTGTGATTCTGCGCCTCTTTCTCCGCCAATTTTTTCAGGGTGCGTCCGCTCAGTGGAAAACCCGGAACAGGCGGCGTTTCCTGCCCGTCGCTAGGTTGAACCTGGTAGGGAGAGGCATTGACCATTGGAGGCTCAGACACGATAATCGTAGCATGCATCGTCACCGTTGCTTCGCGTGCCTTTTCCGGGATTTCAGAGGGAGCCGTCTCAGGATTGGAGGCGGTGACAGGAGATTCCGGTGCAATTTCTGCGGAAACGGAAGGCAAAAGGGAAGCCGCAATGTCCGGCGTTTTTCGGTTGAGGTAAGAGGCGAAATCCGGTATCTCCGCATCCATCGAACTGTCGAGTTCGTAAGTACGGCGCGGAGAGGTCACTGACGGTGCAGGAGTTGGAGGGGTAACTCGTGCAAGAGGTTGCGGCGCGATTTGTTCTGTTGCCTGTGCAGAAAGACCGGGCTTCTCACGCTCTTCCTCCGCCACAAACATCGCAATTTGTTTTGGCTCGGTGCGTGCTTCCGGCTCAAGTTCCGGCACTACTGTCTGCGAAGGCTCCGGCTTTTTCTCCTCACTCACAACGGCGAGTTTCGGTTTTTCCTCTTCGACGCTCTTTGCCGCAAGTTCCGCCTCGGCTTTTTTCGCTTCCGCTTCATCATCCAGAAACTGCGACTCGATAAATTTCTGCCATTCTTCTAAACGCACGTACTTTTCTCCTTGAAAATCTTCTACTCTCCCGAAATTTATTCCTGTGACAAACTCACAAAATCAGCATTGCGTCTCCAAAACTGAAAAATCGGTACTCTTTCTCAACCGCGACGCGGTACGCTCTCATCACAAATTCCTGATCTGCGAAGGCGGACACAAGGGCTAACAGCGTAGATTTCGGGAGGTGAAAATTAGTAAGCAGGGCGTCTACCGCACGAAACGTGTCCCCCGGCTTTAAGAACAATCGGGTTTCGCCGCTCCCCGCCGCCACACGCTCCCCCGCTTTTGCAAGCCTTGAAATGGTTTCCAATGTGCGCGTCGAAGTCGTTCCCACTGCGAACACTTTTCCCTTTGTCGCATTGATAACCCTTGCCGCGTCGGGGGTGACGGTGTAGGTTTCCGCGTGCATTTCGTGTTCTTCCAGCGTATCACCGCGCATCGGGCGAAACGTTCCCACCCCGACATGAAGCGTCACCCGCGCAAGGCTAATCCCTTTTGCTTCCGCTTCCGTCAGCATTTCGGAGGTGAAGTGTAGTCCCGCCGTTGGAGCCGCCGCCGAACCCGCCGCCGTTCCGTAAACCGTTTGATAGCGTTCCTCCTCAGAAGCGGGCAGGGGTTGCGTGATATAAGGCGGCAAGGGAGTCACGCCCCACAGTGCCGCACGGTCTCGCAGTTCCGCCGTTGCAAACTCCAGAAAACGCCCGCCCTCTTCAGTTTCTCCTGTAACAAGAACCGTAACCGGATTTCCATGTTCGTCTTGAAGAGTCACGGACTTACCGGGTTTGAGCGATTTGCCGGGACGCACCAATGCTTCCCAACTCCGTTCCCCAGTCGGTTTCAACAAAAAGATTTCCGCATCCAGTCCGTTCTCACGCACCCCTGCAAGACGCCGCGCAATCACACGGGTATCGTTGAGAACAAGCGTGTCCCCCTCCCTCAGATACTCCAGAAAAGCGGAAAAGGGGCGATGCTCGATCCGCTTTTCGGCTCGGTGCAACACCATAAGGCGGGATTGCCCACGCGG
>JACMPS010000130.1 GCA_014377395.1 Chthonomonadaceae bacterium | reverse complement strand
CTTCTTCGTAAGCCTCACAGAGAGCCGCAAGGACGCCGCGATCCACACCCGCCGCCGGTTCGATGACAAAAGGAACGATGTGCTGATTGTTCGGCTGATCGAAATAAGTCAGTCGCTCCGTGCTATGCTCGTTTTTCATGGCTCGGTTTCGCGTATTCTCCGAGAGCGGCAACTTATCCTGATCCCGCGAGTGAGACCCTAAGTCCCAATCGGTGCGGTTTGCGATTCCTTCAAGTTCATCGAAGCCGAGTGTCGGATACTGGTAGAGAATGTCTACGGTGCGCTTTGAGTAGTGCGAGAGTTTTTCTTTCGGATGCTCGAAAAGTTGCAGTTTTGCACGATCCAGACCCACCGAGTCCACCCACCAATTGAGGTGATCCTCAATCCACTCGTCATGAATTTTTTCGTCTTCGCCGGGACGCACAAAATACTCGATTTCCATTTGCTCCAGTTCACGCACTCGGAACAGGAAGTTGCGCGGCGTGATCTCGTTGCGAAACGATTTGCCCTGCTGTGCGATGCCGAACGGAATTTTGCGATTGGTCGAGTCGAGGACATTCTTAAAATTGACAAACATTCCCTGCGCGGTCTCCGGGCGCAAGTAGGCGAACGACTCCTCATCGGAGACGGGACCTACCTGCGTCTTGAACATCATATTGAATGGGCGCGGCTCCATCATGTCGCCTTCGCACTCGCCGGGGTGAAGTTTGGGGTGTTTCAAGCAGAAAACGTCCTGCGCCTTGTCCTCACGATAGCGCAATTTGCAGGTTTTGCAGTCTACAAGTGGGTCGGAAAATTCTTTTTCATGCCCTGAGTAGCGCAACACGTAGCGGTTGGTGAGCAGTGCCGTCTCGATGCCCTCCATGTCGTCCCGCTCGTAGACGTTGTGCCGCCACCAGAGCCGCTTGAGATTGTTTTTGAGTTCGACACCGAGGGGCCCATAGTCGTAAGTCCCCTGCAAGCCGCCATAAATTTCACCGCCGGGGAAAATAAAGCCTCTGCGTTTGCAGAGGGAGATAATCTGTTCTAAGTTTTGCGCGGGCATAAGTCACTCCTGTTTTCTATCCACAGATGAACACAGATGATAGGGATTAAAATGCGAAAAATTAAAAAGTAAGAGTTCGTTTTTTATTCCGGCTTGAAAATCTGTGTCAATCGGTGTTCATCTGTGGATCAATCCTCTTGGGTCAATTCGTTTTTGCAACTCGTCTGCTGTTCGGGATCAGATTGAAAATGATATTGAACTGTTGCGACTGGAAGCGGTAGCCGATGCCGTATTGCAAGCAGTCCAGATTGCGTAGAATAGCAACTTCGCTCTCGTAAGCTCGCCAGTTCTCCATGTTGTAGCGGTTAGAAATACGAAATCCCCAGGGGCCGCTGCCCTGCCAGGTCAGCCGCAATTCGTGTCTCATGTCGCGGCGATCAAAGTAAAACGGGGTACTGCCCACATCGTTGGCGTAGCGATAGCCAAGCGACAGAAACGAGGTGCGCGTCGGAACAAAGTTAAGGTCTACTTCCGGTGAAATCAGGTTGTAGAGAGTTCCGCGTGAGTAAATGTTAAACCAATTCGAGACGGCGAAGCGGAGCGCAAGATTTTTGCGGAGCAGAAGCGGTTGCGTGGCGGCATTGATTCGCAGTCCGATTTTGCCGGAGTCGGTTTCGCGGGAAGCGAGAAAACGGTTGTTTGTCTGCTCGTGCAGAAATCCAGCCGTTGCGGCGATGTCAAGCAGAAAAGAGGTGTTTGGCACACGTTGCAGAAGGCTCTGGGCTTCGGTGATCTCTTCCGGCAAAGGTTGTCCGGCATTACGCTTACCCAAGAGGTTGGAGAATTGAACCCCGATTTCCGGAAAGCGTGAAATGAGCAACTTATCGTACTTGCGATTGTAGATGCCCTGCCGATTCTGCAAAACAGCGAACAGTGTTTCACGCGGTCTCGGTTCGAGAGCGGGGCGACTTTGCACAATGTCCTGATAGGTTTGTGGCGAAAGGCGATCCAGAAACCCGATGAGTGGTTCGGTCAAAATCGTTTGTTGACCGAGGGGAGGCAGTGAATCATCGGTTGTCTTTGAGAGGTCTTGCTGATACTGAATGTTTCCAATCGGTAGCCCCTTCAAGCTCAAGCGCAAATCGTAATCGAAAGTACGGGAGGGTTCACGAATCACTTGCGACGCGAGGCGAAACGTAATCCCTTCGGCTTTGCTATATCCCGGTGAAGGAAGGCTGGCACCCGTTTTCTCTTTCAGGCTTCGCTTAAAACTCGGCAGGGTGAAAAGACTCGTTCCGAAAAGGCTCAGGCGCACTCCCTTCCCGGAAACATACTGATTGGGCGACACTTCGATCCTACGCGAGAAAAGGGAGTAGTGCGGGGTTGGCTCTACTTCGCAGGTGGTGAAATATCCGTTTTCGAGAAGGTAGGACCCGTTCGGTTTCGCTTCGATGCGTTCGCCCTTCATCGTAAAGAGAGTTCCCTTCACATCCGCCCGTAAACTCGCCTTTGTGACCGAGCCGAACCGCTCCAGAAAATTATAGTTGATCTCTTCCCCGGTGAACTCGCCTTCAGTACGAAGCAGGCGAATGTTGCCCTTTGCCCGGACAAATCCCGTTTCGCCATTATAGTCTACGTCCTGTGCGTTAAGGCGCGTGGGCGAAGAGCCATCAGTAGGCGTGAACACAACGACGACATTTCCGTTTGTCTGAAACGAGCCGACTTCCGGCGACCAGTGCAATTTCTTGAACTGTTGGATTTCGATTGTGCCGCTCGTGGGGTTTGGCGGCGGGGGTGGTGGGAGATAGGGCATAAGATTAGGCGTCAGAGAACAGGAAGGCAGGGTTAAATTTTATTGCAATAGTAGATCAAACGAAAACCTCTGGCTCCCTCCCCTTATGCAAGAGGAGGGTTGGGGTGGGGTTTGTCAATGGTTTGATAGATTTCAATCCAATGTTTGATCGCATCAACGGTCTGGTTTATCCTTGCGCTAAGCACCTCCGGTGAAAGCTTCCTTCGGACGCGATACGAACGGACGCGATGCGGGGAGAGGTGACGTTACCACTCGTTGCCAACGATGTCCTCAAGTTTCGCTTTTCGGGCGGCTTTCGCTTCGTCGGTGTCGCCGTGAAGGGCGGCTTCGCGGTCTGTCACTCTGTCCTTGAAATCCTGATCGTCGTAATTGCGGGTGCGAATGACAACGGGCATGGGGACGGCATGACCGAAAAGGAGTGCCTGTTGTTTCGTTTCCAGAGAGGCGAGAACGTTGCGAAGGCTGTTCGCTCCCGAAACGCCCGTCAACACCGCGTCCACGTCCTTTTCATCATCGAGCAAGCAACAAATTTTCGTGCCGACCTGCGACAACACTTCATCGTCAATACCGCTCGGTCTCTGATCTACAATTAACAAAGTCACTTTATACTTGCGAAGTTCGCGGGCAATCGTCCCGAAAATCGTTCCGTCCGAAAGCGCAGGTGACAGAAATTTGTGGGCTTCCTCAATGGTGATCACGAGCGGGCGGGGCCCGTCGGTTTCGGCTCCCTGCGCCTTTTCCACGAGTTTGCGGTACTCGTCGTGGATACGCCGGGTCAGCAGGTTTGCCACGAGCATATACTGCACCGGGTTGTCGTATTGCCCAAACTCCATGACCACATTGACGCCCTTGAGAAGACAATCCATGATGTGGCGTACGGCGTCATCGCCACCGGGAACGCTCGGCACGAGAAAGCCCTCACAGCGTCGCACAAATCCCTTGAGTTTGCGTTGTAACGCCCCCAAAGCCCCCTGATGCGCATTATTTTCTCCGACAAACTCCTTAATGGAATCAGCGTCCATTTCCAGAAATTTCACCATCCAGTTTTCGCCAAAACGCGCTTCCAGCAGGTAGCCCGTCTCAACCGCTGTTGAATTAAGGTTGAGCTCACGAGAGAGGAGAGCAATGTCTTCGATAGTGACGCTTGAGTAGGGAATTTTGACGGTGAAGTCGGCGGAAACTTTGCGGCGGCGTGAAGAGGCTTCATCAAGGGTGAACACTTGCACTCGTGACCCGAAGTACTGCTTGAGCCCGCGTACCGTGCGTGAGGCGTTGCCCTCCGAGGTTCCCTGATGCCCATACTCGGAGTGCATATCGAAAATGAGGTTGACGGCTTTGTTCGCCTTGATAATTCCGCAAAGGCAGATGCGCGTCAAAAACGTTTTCCCGGTTCCACTCTTCCCGAAGATCGCGTTTGAGCGTTCGACAAATCTATCGAGATTGAGGCAAACGGGCGTATCCATGTCGAGCGGTTGCCCGATCTCGAAAAACTTCTTGCCGTCGCCACGCTCCTCGTTTCCGAAAATGCGTCCTACGTCTTCATGGGTTGCCTCGAAGACGGGCGAGAAGTGCGTGGGAACGGTTTTGACGGGGAGCAGGGCGTCTTCGTCTTCCTGATTAGCGTCATTGGGAGTCATCAGCATGGGGCGCAGGGTGACGGTTCCAAATGCGGAGGTTCCCTGCAAGACGCGACGGGCAAGTTCGGTTTTCGGGGGATCGAGTAGAACGCCGGGGTGGGTGACATCAAGGCGAATGTCGTTGAGCATCGCAAAATATTGGTTGCGGTCTCCTTTGACGACAACGAACTTCCCGACACGCAAATCTTCGACGCTTTTGCCTTCGTCGAGGCGCAGTTCAAGCCCCTCCCGCAAGGAGCCACGCACGACGATACCGAGTTTGTCGGAGGCGACTGTGTCTTTCCCGGCAAAGGGGGAGGGGGGCGTCGTGGAAAGGCGCAAACTGTTTTTGGCATTGGACATCTGCATAAGTTGCAGGATACCCTGTGACGGGAGGCGGCGTCAACTACTCTCCGTAAAAGAAGGTCTGTCGGCGATGTCAGTGAGACCTCATCGGATACTCAAGTTAGCGTCGCTCTTCTTAAGATCTCTTGCGTAATTAGGGTAACCTTTCGTTATGATCACTCTTTCCAAACTCTGCCGCAAGCCCCGCCACTTTCGTGCCTTCACGGGCTTGACGCCGTTTGAGTTCGATGCCCTGCTTGTCGAACTCATGCCCGTTTACAAAGCCGCCCTCACTCAGCGAAGTCAAACGCCTGATTGTTTGCGCGACGCCGGGGCGGACACCGCGTACCCAAAGGTGGCGGTTCAACAGCCGATCAAAAAGCAACGCAACAGGGAGGTCACAATTTTGGAGCGGGCTTAAGACCATTCACTTTCGGTGAAGCGAATCACCGTTGAACACCACTTCGCTCGCCTCAAGAAATGGGGGTGCATGGCAGGGGCCTGGCGGGGCAAGTTCGTTGATCACGAGGGGGGCTTCTGTGTGGTTGCCGGGTTGCTCAACTTCCGCCACACGGGAAAGTTCGAGTTGATCGGGTAAAACAGACCGATCAAACCTGTTCAAGAGGGGAGTACGCCTTGCGAAAACCGACCCTGACCCGGTTGAACAAAGACACCCCTCCTATTACGCAAGAGGTCTTTAGAGAATGGAGCCTCAAAACAAGTCAGGCATATCAAACCACTTTGGATGTCAGGGAGGTTACTCAAGTTCAGGAGGATATTGTCGTCATGGCACAGGTTGCCGGAACCTTCGAGGGTAGCCCCATTCAACTTCGTTTCCACTTCACCCTTAGAGGAGACAAGATTTCCGCCTTAACGATAGGTATCTGAGAAACGCATCACGGCGCGGTAATTTCTCAGTGCGTGGCTGTTTGTGTTCGTGAGACAACCGTATCATGCCGCTCAGACTCTACTTTGTCCGGATAGTCAAGGGTGTAGTGTAGTCCCCGGCTTTCGTGGCGCATTTTTGCCGATTGCACGATGATGAGCGCTACCTG
>JACMPS010000129.1 GCA_014377395.1 Chthonomonadaceae bacterium | reverse complement strand
TTGTCTGACACACTCAGCAGTCGTGCCGTGCCGTAACGGGTTTCCACGAGGATTTCCTCGGCGTGTATTTCGGGTGGCAAAGTCTCAAAGCCCGTGCCACCGATCAAAGCAAAGTTTCCGATCATTGATTTCTCTTTTCTCAGGATTCAAAAGAAAGTGTTAGCGAGAAGTATTGAGATGAAGATTTTCTCTTGCCTGAAGTCTTCTAACACCTACTCCCTAACCCTGACTCTCTACCAAGGCTAAACATTCCCGCCGCAAAACTTGACAGAAGTTTAGAACAAAGGCTAAACTTCTGTCAACCATTATTTGATTTCGAGTGAAGAAGTTTATGCCCGAAGTTTCCCAAAAACAGATTGACGGACGCAATTTCGAGCGTCGCCCGATCACAACGCACAAAGTGATGTTCGGGGAAGACCTGCGTGGCGTGATTTCACAATACGCAGCTGAGTTTCTTACACCGACATCCGTGATTTGCCTTTCCGAAAAGTTCGTCACGATCTGTCAGAACAATGTGCGTCACATTGACGATGTAAAAGATTCGTGGCTTGCGCGACTGATTGTAAAATACGTCACCAAATACCCCAATGACATTGGCTATTCGCACCCTAAAAAGATGCAGTGTGCGATTGATCTGGCAGGCTATCCGCGTATGATAGCGGCTGTCGTTGGCGGCGGCTTTACGAAAGTTTTCCTCAAGCGCAGAGGGGATTTTTACCGGATCGCAGGGCATCGCATCTCTGAAATTGACGGTTTTAACCCCGAAGCGATGAAGCCCTTCGACGAGTACGCTATGCTTCCGCCGCTCCGTCCCAATGAAACCTGCGAGGAAATAGCACAGGCATTTGGATGTCATTGCTACATCATTGACGGCAACAACATCAATGTCGAGGTAATCGGAATAAGCCGCGATTTTGCAAAGGTGGGTCTGGACAAAGCGAACTTGCGCCTTCTCATGCTCGACAATCCAATGGGGCAAAACGATGAACTCACCCCGATTTTCGTGCTGACCGAGATTGATCATCTGTAGGAGAAGTCGGCAAAATAGGCTTAAAGTCCTACGTGCTCTCTTACTCCGCCGTGTATCCTTTACTATCACGATAGGGGGGAGAACAAAGATGAGAAGCATAGCGGCATTTTTCTGGGGTGTGATCGGTATTCTGGTGGTGTTGGGCGCGTGGATAGGAGTGACGGGAAGGGCGTTGTCGCCTCAATTTCTGGAAACTCACCTGCTTGATGTGGTGATGGGAACGTTCTGCCTTTTGTGGCTGATGGTCATTCTCAAGGCTCCCTGGGATTTGTATTTCAGAGCGCACGGAGTCGCCTTTGAGCAGTCATGTGCTACTGAGCGAAAAATCGGACTGGAACCCGGTCGTGCCGAGTACGTCAAAAGTTTGCGCCCCCGTTTGCTGGTGTTTGCAATCGGGATGCACCTGTTTTCGGCGGCACTGATTACGGGGATCACTTATTTTTCACACAACGCAATCGGTCTTTATTTTGCCGGGTTTTATCTCGTCTCAACGTTGTTTCGCCCCGCGCTTGCCGGGTACGGCTTTCTGCTGAACAAACTGCAAGCGATGGGCGAAGAGGCTTACTTTCCGCGCCTGGACGTAGAAACGCTTGAAGGAAAGATTCGAGTGTTGGAAGAAACCTATCGCCTGACCGAAGAGCGCACCAATACGCTCAGCGAGGAAATCTTTCGGGAGCGCCATGAACGCGAGGAGGAGACTTTCGCTTTGCGGCAAACATTGGACACGCTGAAACGTGAATTTGAGGTTGCACTTTCGCGTGCTTCCACTCAAGAAGAGGTGCTGACCGGGTTGCGTGCCCTTGTCAATTTCGTCAAAATGCCGTCTTCCGTCTAAATTTACCTTTGTTTAATTTTCGTTACAAAAGTTCGGTCTTGCTTAAATCTTGTTATCCTCACTTAAAAAACACATCGGAATTTATCTTATCCTCGCGCTCTACGCCGGGTTGCTCTGCGCCCCATTATTGCTCGGCAAGACGCTTTACTGGGGCGATATTCTGCTCTACTTTCTGCCGATGGCGGACTTTCAGCGAGAGAGTTTTTTGCAGGGACAAATACCGCTCTGGAACCCTCACGTTTTGCTCGGTCAGCCTTTGCTCGGCAACCCGCAAATGGGCGTCTTCTACCCTCCAAACCTCTTACTTTTTTTCTTTCCGGGCTGGCTCTCGCTTTCGCTTCTCACGATTTCGCACCTGTTTCTTTGCGGGGTGTTTTGCTTCCACTTTCTCAGGTTTCAGAAACTTAGTAGACTTGCCTCACTGATCGGTGCGTTGACTTATGCGGGAAGTTCCGCGATTATCGCCCGCCTTCAATTCCCGCCGATGGTTCAGGTCGCTCCCTACCTGCCTCTCTTATTGTTGCTTATTGATAAGATTTGCGGGCAGATTATGGGTAAAGAAGAGAAACAATTCACGGCTGTTCCTCTAATCCCTAATCCCTACCACCTACTCCCTTTCTGCCTGTGCCTGACGGTTACGGTTGCATTAATGCTTCTTGCGTCTCATCCTCAGATGGCTTATCTTTCCCTGCTGATAGCAATTCCTTACGCGATCTATCGGGTGCGGCAAAAGACAGGGAGGTGGTTTCATCCGATCTGGTTCCCTTTTGCTGGCTTTTTTGCGCTTGGTGTCGGGCTGTGTGCGGTGCAACTCTTGCCGACGCTTCAACTTTTGCGCGAAAGCCCGCGTGAACAGATGACTCCGGAAATGGCGAACCGCTTTTTCCTTGAAGCACGGCAATTGCTCACTTTGATTTTCCCGCGTGTGCTGGGACATCCCGCTTTCGGAGATTATAAGGCGGCGGGCAATGCGTGGGAACCCGCCATTTTCGTGGGTTGGCTTCCCTTGGTCGCTACGATCTACGCCATGAAAACGCAGAGACAATTCTCCGCGATACGGTTCTGGATTATCGTGGGTGCAGTCAATTTGTGGCTTGCGTTTGGAGTGAAAGCCTATTTGTTTCGGCTCGCTTTTTTGCTGGTTCCGGGCGTCTCGAAATTTCATGATCCGGCGCGTTTCCTCTTTCCGCTCACGTTTGCCCTGGTCGTTTTGTGTGCATTTGGTGTGGATCACTGGCTTAAAACGCAGAAGCGGGTCAGTTTCGCGATAAAATTGTTGGCAGTCCTGCTCACGGCTCTGCCTTTGCTGTGGTCAGCGCAAATCTGGAACCCAACCGCAAACCCTTCCGCAATTTACTCCGAGGTTTTAACGCCGCAGGTCAAGAGTGCAGGGCGGGTTTATCTTCCGAATTATGAACGCCTGTGGAAGCGATACGTCAACTACAATGACTATGGTACGAATTCAGATGCGCTGATTAAAGCGTTTCGAGAAACGCAAATGCCGAATGTTGGGATGATTTCGCATACCGAAATGGTGCATGGCTACGAGCCGGTTCCGCTTTTGCGTCCTCTTGCTTTCGTCGGTGCGTTGCAGGAGCAGCTCAAGCGGGGCGAACCTCAAGCAAAGCGGCTTTTAGAAATGGCGGCGGTCTCGGAGTTGCGGGGAGAGTGGGGGAGTGACGCCCTTTTGCCGGGTTTGATCTTTTCTGAGAATAATTCTGAAGACAAGAAAGGGAAGGAAGAGGGCGCGGCAATTTTCGCGATGTCTAAGCCGCCACTCTGGATTCACGTTGTCGGAAAGACGCGCCGTATCGAAGGGGAAACACGCACACTAGCGGTACTTTCCGATCCGCATTTCGATCCTGAGAAAGAGGCGATTGTCGGGGAGGAGGGGAGCGAGGAACTGCAAAGCGATGCCCTGAATTCACCCGCAAAAACCCGTTATTTGGAGCGCACCGTTCACAAATGGAAGGCGGAAGTGGAATTAAACGCGGATCGTGCTTTCGTGTTTTTCTCGCAGGTGGGATATCCGGGTTGGCGTGTAACTGTGGACGGCGAAGCGAAACCGTTGGTTCGTGCAAACGGTGCATTTTGCGGAGTTTATATTACCGGACGTAAAATGTATAAAATCGAACTGGAATTTTTACCTTCCGCTTACCAACTGGGGCTTTACGGGTCGCTGATGAGTTTCGCAGTTCTGAGTGGTTTGATCGGCTTTGTTTTCGCGAGTCGCAACCGGAAGAGGGTAGGATGAGTGACGCCGATAGAGCCGCAAAAGACGGAACAAAAAAGACTACGCCCTCATCTGCCTTCTACCGGCGAATTTTCTTTGTTCTGTTTGCAATTGCACTGGCAATCGGGTTGCGCATGTATCGGCTCGAAACAGATGCTTATCCCGGCCTTTCGTGGGACACCGGGCTTTTCACCGACGAAGGTTTTTATCTGCACAACGCCCGAAACGTGATTCTTTTCGGGAAACTTCGCACCGATGAATTCAATAATATTTTCTTGATGCCTCTCCTTCACCCGATTCAACTTGCGTGGTTTCGGTGTTTCGGGGTGGGGAGTGTGCAGACACGGCTTTTTTCGGTAGCGTTCAGTTTGCTCACTTTGCCGTTTTACTTCGATGCACTCAGGCGGCTATTCGAGAGGCGAACAGCAACCCTTGCCACCGTATTTCTTACTTTTGATCACGTCAATCTGCTCTACAATCGCATGGGGTTGATGGACACCCCGGCGGCGTTTGCGATGGTGGTGGCACTCTGGGCGTTTAGTCGCACTGTGACAGGGGAGGGAAGGGAACGCGCCCGATACGCAATATTGTGTGGAGTGTCTGTAGGAACGACTTACGCGGTTCGCGGACTGGCACTTGCAATTTTACCTGCGTTTTTTTTCGCTCTCAAACGAGAGCGAAAAAACGCAGAAACTACCGAAGAAACCGATAAAAACATAATGCGGAGTTTTATTATCGGACTTATTATGTTTTTTGTTCTTTTTTTGGCACTCTGGTACTTTCCGAACCACGCCGAAATCGCCCGGATCAATGCCTTTCACCTCAAAGAGCAACTCCTCCCAAAAACCGTACCGCAACTCGGTCGCAATCTTGTGCAAGCGGTCTCAGGAATACGTTATCTCGGTCTTCTTCCCTATCTGCTTACTCATAGTCCTGTACTTTTGATCTTTACCTTAATCGGTCTTATCAAACCTTTCAGCACAGATTTAGAAGAGAGGGAGAGGTGCGGAGTTCGGCTTTTGCGGGGGTGGATCGTTGCGCTCTGGCTTCTGTTTGCAATCTCGAATTACGCACCGAGTCGTTACTACGTCCTCTTCTACCCTGCGATGATGGCTTTGGCGGCGCACCAACTGACAGCAATTTCTTATCGCTCTAACCTTCCTCAGTGGAAAACTCAGTGGAAAATCAATCGAAGAATGTTCTTTTTTTTCGTGATTTGGGGTATCGTTAATGCAAGTTGGATGACGCACTGGCTTTTTACGCTGAAAACTACGCGGCGCGACTCTGAACGATGGCTTGTACAAAACCTGCCCTCGAACACCGTTTTGATCGGGGATTGCGCTCCCGGACTTGCGCTCGATAGCGGTTTCAGGACGATCAATGTACAACCCGGTCTTTGTAATGATCGTGACACGCTGACAAAATTCGAGAACAGTCCACAGGTGATTGTGATTCTGGACGGCGTTTGGAAAGAAAAGTGGTGGACAGAGCATTATCCCGTTGCCGTCTCGAAAGAGCATCGTCTTACTTTGTTCAATCCTTTGATTTCGCATACGGTCGGGGTCTACTCTGTCGAAAACACAAAAGAAGTCGGGCGAGAACGAAATGCTGGTCGGTGAACTGATGCAAGCGTTGGAGATGATGAAGACGCACGTTCAGCGAGTGACCCCGGAGACACCGATTCGGGTAGCACTCGACATGATGGATTTGTACCAGACGCCCGTTCTGCCCGTCGTGAATGCGGAAACTCAACCGATAGGAATTCTCACCGAGGGCGATGTTGCCCGTTTTTTACTCCACGCGCACGATCCAGATGAATTGTCCTCTCTCAACGTCGAGAAGATCGCTACTTACCCGGTATTTACGGTTGTCCAGTCGGCAATGCTTGCGGAAGTGTGTCCCATTCTCTTAGCGAAAGGGTTTAAACGAACACCCGTTGTGAGCGAAGAGGGCGTACTCATAGGCACTTTAAGCCGGGTTGACCTGTTGCAATGGACGCTCGAACAGAAAGCGGATTCTAAATGACTCTCTTGTTGCCGGAGCGATTGTTGGCACGAGTGGCGTCTGGAGAGCGACTGCTGAGTGATGGGGCGATTGGTACGGAATTGATGCGTCGCGGCGTTTTGATGGAAGACCTACCGCGTGTCGCATTGGACAAGCCGGACTTGTTGCGCTCGGTGCATCGGGACTATCTGGAGGCGGGAGCGGACATTCTCACGGCGCACACGTTTTCGTGGAAGCCAACGAAAGAGGCGACCCGCGAAGCCTTACGGATTGCAATTGAGGTTGCGGAAAGTTCCGAGCGAGAAGTAGGCGTATGGTTTTCGGTCACAGAGAAGATTGACATCTCTCTTTTTGATGATCCCGATCTCTTCCTGAAAGCCATGCTGCTGATCGAAACCTGCTCCTCAATGGAGGCGGCAATTCTGGCGGCAACGCTTCTGAAAATTATGCTGGAGAAACTGTCTTTCGCGCTCAGTGCCCACGTTCGCGAGGATGGGACGTTGCTTGATCATACTTCGGTTGAGGGATGGGTAAGTGCCCCTACAAGTGGCAACGTAGAGATCATCGGGGTGAATTGCGGCGAAACCCCTGAGTCATTTCCGGCGATTGTGCGCCGTATGAGAGTCGTAACATCACTTCCGCTTCTGGTACAACCTTCGCTCGGTTTGCCGCAGGTGGACAGTCAAGGCAGACCGTTCTACACGAAAACGCCCGAAGCGTTTGCAGAGGCATTAAAGCCGTTACGCGACGTTGAGGGCGTAATCATCGGTGGATGTTGCGGGACAACACCGGAACATATCGCGCGACTCAAGCAAGAACTGTTTTGATTTTAAGAGATTGAAGTTGAATTTGTTTTTTTACATCATTTGACGAAAGGGTTGAACTCATCATGAAATTAAATCGAAGAAGGCTTTTAGCCTCTCTAGGACTGACGCTACTAGGCGCATTAGCGTTTGGCTGTAACAACACGGGCGGGGACACCTCTGCAACAACGGGGACAACCGGCAAGGCAGGAACGGTTTCGAACACAGGCGGCGGAAACGGCAATCCACAGTCAGGCGACACCATTAAGGTGGGAGCCTACCTTTCGC
>JACMPS010000128.1 GCA_014377395.1 Chthonomonadaceae bacterium | reverse complement strand
TGCAACGGGTGAATCTGAGTGGGACATGATTGTGATCTCCTTTTTTTTGTCAATTATATTTGCATTGACAATTGTTGTACGTGCAAGTAAGTAGAAACATTTCCGCTTTCGGGTAAAATTTCATCATGACGAAAAAAACTTTGACCGAATCGGAACGTCTCGCCTGGAAAGCCTCTTATCTTGCCTTTTCACGCATGATACGAAAAGTGGAAACGGACATGGAGGCGGAAGGCTGTGGAACCTACGGCGATTACGACGTACTGTACTGCCTCTACAAGTCACCGGAAAAGCGTTCGCGCCTGTCAGACCTTGCGAGAGAAGTGACGATTTCGCCGAGTGGCTTAACCCGGCAGGTAGATAGGCTGGTGAAGCAGGGGTGGGTGGAGCGCCTTCATGGGGAGGAGGATCGGCGGGAAGTCTACGCGGTTCTCACCCCTTCAGGAGAAGCGCAGATGAACCGGGGGTGGGAAATTTACGCC
The DNA here is from genome assembly GCA_014377395.1 of Chthonomonadaceae bacterium. Taxonomy (GTDB): domain Bacteria; phylum Armatimonadota; class Chthonomonadetes; order Chthonomonadales; family Chthonomonadaceae; genus JACMPS01. Next base: position 2,925 of record JACMPS010000128.1, on the reverse strand, counting down.
GACAGCATCGCCCGCTATTTTGTTGCAAACACGAATGAAGGGGAGCGCGAAGGGATCCGAAACGCAAGCGAAAAGATTCTTGCGGGGCTTGAAACGCCGGAAGTGAAAACGGTCTGATCTGACTTTCCCGCCAAGTGTCTTAGTGAAAGTTTCTTACATTGTATTCCCCTCTCAGTCCTCGGAGGTGGACTCACCGCAATCGCCCCTCCCAGGTTTGATCTCTTTTCTGCAAATCAGCGTCTAAATAAGTACAGGCGATTGATAAAAAGGCGGTAAGGGCGCAAATGCCACCGCAAAAGGGGATTTATGGCGAGTATTCTGCATTTTATTGTGGCGGGCGGGGTGGTCATGGTTCCGCTTCTCCTGCTCTCCTTTATTGCAATAGGAGTGATTATCGAGCGTCTTCTGGCATATCGGCAGTTGGGAGGACTATCACCGGGACTGCTCGAAGAAACCGTTCAGAACTGCCGCGCCGGACAATACGAAGAGGCGATTCGTGTTTGTGAAGGTGGGTCGGGTCCTGTTGCGGCGTGTCTTGCGGTTGTCTTAAAGCATCGTCATCAGCCCACTGAGGAGATCGAGCGACTTGTGGAGGAGACGGGACAGGACTATTTTGTTCCTCTGGAGCGTCTGCTTCCCGTCCTCGATACGACGACAACGGTTTCTCCGCTTTTAGGGCTACTCGGTACGATTGTCGGAATGATCGGTACGTTTAATGCTATTTCCGTTCAGCGAACGAGGGGTAATAGTGACGCCGTGCTTTCCGGTGTTGGAGAGGCACTGTACGCCACTGCAACAGGAATTCTTATCGCCGTGATCTGCTTTATCGCTTACAACTATTTTGCGGCTCGACTGCGTACCCTCACAGCGGGAACCGAGAGAGCCGTTACAAAACTGATCAATGTGCTGACCGAACTGAAACATCAAGAGCAAAATCGGGAGCAGAGAGGGAAGCCCGGTGCAATTTAAGCGCAGAAAAGAACTCAAACGCACCCGCATCGAAATCATTCCCATGATTGACACGATGTTCTTTTTGCTTGTGTTTTTCATGTTGTCTTCTCTTGCACTCACGCGCCTGAACGGTTTACCGGTCAACCTTCCCCCCGCTTCGACAGCACCCCGACAGGTGGCGGTAGACCTCACGCTGACGATTGATGCACGACAGAAAATTTATCTCAATCGAGAGTCGATCACGCTCCTTCAGGTAGAGGAGAAACTGCGGAAAGCAGTCGGCGCAAACTCCGATCTCATAACGGCTTCTGTGGTGATCAACGCGGACGAAACTGTGCCATATGGTCTCGTCGTCCAGTGTATTGACAAAGCGCGTGGAGCCGGGATCACGAAATTCTCGATCTCTACGTCGCCTCAAAAGAGCAAGCAATAACGATGCAAAAATCAAACCCTGCCTTTGTGTCTCACTCCCCTTCTTTTCCGCAAGATCGCTTTGGGGTCAGGGTGCGCTGGGCAGTCGGACTTTCGATTGTACTGAATCTATGTTTTTGGCGCATTGTGGCAACACTCGCCGACCACACGCCTCCTCCACCCCCTGAAAGGATCGAAATTAGCCGCGTCATCCTTGACAAACAAGAGCAAGCCATCAAAAAGATTGCTCCCCGAAAAGTGATCGCCAAAGTCGTTCGTGCAGGAAAAGAGGGAGGGCGAAACGCCATGCCTACTCCACTCCGTCCAACCTTTGCTCCTGCGAACAAGTTCCCGCTTACTCCACAAACCCTAAGACCTACGTCACAGGCGGCAGGGGGATACAATAGAGGTTTCACTTCGTCATCGGGTAGCGGCAACGGAACGGGCTATGGAAATGGAGACGGCAACGGTTCTCGCTCTGGAGGTGGGGTAAGCCTTGGCACACCGTTGGGAGATCGAACGCAGGGGAATGAGGACACTTATCCGCCAATGCGTTCTCGGAGACAAAACAACTCAGGTGCAACGCAAAAACCGGAATCGACTCGTGACGCTGAGCCTATCGAGGTTGTTAACCCCCAGATCTCCGATGACCTGCGAGACAGCAATTTTAAGACGTTTGTACAAATCAGGGTTGAGGTGGGAACCGATGGAAGTTTCCATGTGAGTTTGCTCTCCTCTTCGGGAAACAGTGATATTGACGGACATGTGCTGAATGCGCTGACACGCTGGCACTGGCGTCCCGCCCTCAAGAATAATGTTCCCGTTTCTTCCGTGCAAGTTTTCAGGTATGACTTCTTGAGGGAGTAGCGTACTGGCTCAATCTCTCAATGGGCATTAGAAAAGTAGCAACGAATGCGGCGGAATAAATGCCCTTCTAAGCGGTCTTGCGAACTAAGTTCTTAGTTTTGCAAGAGCAGGGATTTCCGTCATCAGAACGGTCTGCAAGGTCTTACAGACAAGTCGTTCAGGCCCCGGTCAGCGGAACGGAAACTACGAAAAAACTACGCCAGACCGCTTAGTTCCTTTTCCGCCGGTAGTCCTGCGAACATTGATTCAGCGTACCTACTCAATCTCTTACAATTCCTCCTCAATCCTCACTTTCCGCTTTTTATTGCAGGAACTTTCTCCTCTCCCGGCGAATTGTACGCTTGCCCCGTTTGTGATCTGAATTTGCTACCCCTTCCTCGATAGTCAGGAGAAAAATGATGTTGCTCTCAAAACGTTTTCATGTTGCCCTTTTGTGTCTGTTCGTAGGGTTTGTAGGATTGAGCAGAGGAGAAAAGGCATGGTCTCAAGCCGCCGCACCCTCTTCATTTTCCCTGACGATTCTGCACACCAACGATCTTCACGGACATATTTTCCCGTTTGCCTACACAGAGATCGGGCGGAGTAAAGAGGAAAAAGCCTCAGTAGGAGGGGCGGCACGGCGAGCAACCCTTGTGAGAAAATTACGCCATGACATCAAAAGCCCGGTGCTTCTCGTGGACAGTGGCGATACCTTCA
>JACMPS010000127.1 GCA_014377395.1 Chthonomonadaceae bacterium | reverse complement strand
GGGCGGAGGGCAACAGGCAACATCGTCAGCATCGTGATCCCCGCCGTCATCAAAATTGGGCGCAAACGCTGAGGACACGCCGTTACAATCGCCTCGTCTCTTGGCACTCCCCGATCCCGATACTTCATAATCAGGTCAACTAGCAACACCGCCGTTGTGAGATCCATTCCCGTCAGCACGATAATGCCGAGCAGAGAGACCGTCGAGAACGATTGATGCGCGAGCCACAACGCTGTAAAGACGCCCGCCAGTTCCAGAGGAAGGGAGGCGAGCATCTGCAACGGTTGCAGAAAGCCTCGAAACTGCACCACCAGCACGAGATACATCAAAACAAGTGCCAGCAGAAGACCGCCGATCATACGCCGGAACGAGTCCATCATCTGCGTCATGTCACCGCGCACCTCCATGCCGTAGCCGGGAGGAAAGTTGACCGCCTTAATTCCGAGTTGGGGATTGCCCGCATATGTGTTGGAAATCAAGTTCATGATTACGTCCATCGAAGGCAGGTTATTAGAGCGATAGTAGCCCGTGATTCCGATGACCCGCTTTAAGCCGTCATGTTCAATCACTGAGGGCGCGTTTCCGATCTCGATCTTCGCCACTGATTTCAGAGGAATCTGGGTTCCGTTCGGCGTTGTGAGATAAAGATTGTCGAGGTCTTGCAGAATTGCCCGGTCTTTTTCCTCGTAGCGCACCTGAATCGTGTTCTGCCGCAGGTTGGGTAAGCGATAAAACTCATTCGTCAGTCCGCCGCTCAGGGCATAATACGCCTGTTGCGAAATACTTTCCGGCGATAATCCTACCTCTTGTGCTCGTTGCGCGTTTACCTTAATTTGATAGTCCGGCAACCCGTTTGTCCACGTCGTCGAGGGTTGCGCCATCTCCGGCATTTTCCTGGCGAGCGCAAGCGTTTTCTGTCCTAGTTGGTCCAGCTGCTCCAGATCGGGTCCATAAAGGTTGAGGTGGACGGGGGCGGCGGCAGTCGCCATCACGTCACTTCCCATCTCCTTGATTTGCAAACGGCGCAAGCCCGGAATCGTCCTGAGTGCTTCTTTCTGAATGGCGTCAATCATTGTAAAAATGGTGAGTTTGCGTCTGTCTTTATCTTGGAAAGTCAACATCAGTGCCGCGCCGTTCACCTGCGGCATCTGGTAGCCTGTGTAATAAGGGGTGTAACTCTCGAACATCGTTTCTGCGCCGAGTTCGATACTCGCCTTTTCCAATTCGGGGTATTTCGCCATGATCTTTTCGAGTTGCCCTACGGCGCGTTCCGTTTCGGAAAACGAGGTTCCGGGAGCCATCTCGAAAAACCCACTCGCCTGTCCTACATCGGCAAGGGGCATCATTTCCGAGCCGATAAAATAGTAAAAAGTGAAGCCGATGATCAGCGTGACTAGAACGCGGGTGAAGTTGGCGAATCGGTGTTTGAGCAACCAGCGAATCAGCCTTCCGTAACCGTTTTCCAGTCGATCTAGTCCGTGTTGAAAGGGATCAATCAGGCGATAGAGCAAACCGAGGAGCGGGCGTTTTCGGTCGGCGTCTCGTGCGCTTTCCGGGCGCAACAGGTTCGCGCAGAGGAGAGCCGTCAGGGTAAACGAAACGAGCATGGAGGCGAGCAGACCGAAGATCAGGGGCCAGACGAGTTCCACAAACATCAGTTGCGTAATCCCACCCGAAAAGATCAACGGCGAAAGTGCCAGAACGATCATTAGAGTTGAGGCGATCACCGCCACCCGCACCTCTGCGATGCCGTCAATCGTTGCGGTTTTCGGGTCTTTGCCCATCCGCAGGTGTCGCTCTACCGCGTGAATATCAATAATGCTGTCATCCACCAGTCGCCCAATGGAAAGCAACAACCCGATAAGCGTGCCGGAATTAAAGGTCATGTGGAAGGGAACCATCATCAGCACGGCGATTGCCAGCGAAGTCGGAAGCGTGATCATGGCGATCAGAGTGCCGCGCCACTCACCAAGAAACAGCAATACCGCTAGCCCGGTCAATCCAATCGCAACCGCTAGTTCTTCCCAGACATTGTGAAACAAAATGTTGACGAAGTGCGCGTTATCATAGGCGACCTCGAACGTGAGTCCGGGATTTTCTTCCTCCAGTTGATGCACGATTTTCATTACGTCGGGAACGACCTGCGCGGAACTCGCACCGGGGTCTTGGATGACGGAAACCTCAATCGAAGGGGTGACAACCGCCGCTTTCCCCGGTTCGTGCTTGAGGTAGTGGTAGCCGCTCCGCCGCTCGAATTGCGTGTCTACCACGCGGGCGACATCCCGTACATAAATCACACGGGGTGCGCGAGAATCACGCTTCGATGCAGATGAGTTTGAGGTGGCTGAGGGAGAGGTTGCTCCTGCGCCACTCATGCCGTTTTCCATTCCCTCGCTTTGCGCCCCACTCCGCCCGGAAAAAACGCCGGAATCGGTGACGGTGGAAACGGGATAGTTCTGTACGTCCTCCGCACTTTGTGCAAGGGTGTCCAGCCGGATAATGCCCTCCTGTGCGCCATTCGTCAGCGTTCCGGCAGGGCGACTGACGTTGTAACGGTCAATCGCGTTTTTGATGTCCAAAATAGAGAGGCGGTATGCCGCCAGTTTGCTCCGGTCAACGATCACCTGCATCTGCCGCCGATAGCCGCCAAACGGAACCACCGAGTAAACGTGATCCACTCCTTTGAGTCGGTTGAGAGCAGTGTTGTCGGCAAATTCGCGCACTCGTGCCGCGTCCCACCCCTGTGCGGCGTCGCCGTGCAAACTGAGAGTCAGCACGGGAAGGTTGAGTGGGTCAATTGGCACCACCCACGATGGCTTCATATTCGCGTTGGCGTTGGGCAACGAGGATTGCGTGACGTTCATCAGCGACTGAACATCCACGAGGGCGCGTTGCATTTCGGTTCCATAAGGAAACTCCAGCGTGACAAGTGACAAGCCGTTCTGCGAGTTGGAGCGCACAAAACGAACCCCCTTCACATGGATCATTTGTTGCTCGATAGGATTGGAGACGTAACGTTCCATTTCAAGCGACGAAAGACCGGGCATCATCGTGACGATCCCCACCATCGGACTTTCGACGTAGGGGGCAAAGCGGCGCGGCATGGTTTGACTGACGGTCATAATCGCCAGACCCACCATCGCGACATAAAACGCTATCACGGCGTAGGGATGCTCGATGCTCCACTTGTGGATCATGTGAAGCGCGTTAAGTTTATGTTCTTTCTGGTGTTCGTTTTCCGAAGAAAGTGCTTTTCTCATCGTGCGCCTCCCTTCCGTTTCGGAACAAGGGTCATGTGGCATTTAGGGCAATCGCCGGGATGATCCTGCTCGATTTCCGGGTGCATCAGACAGGTGTAGATTGTTTTGGCGGGTGCGACGGAGGGCGAAACCGAAGGCGAGGGTCTTGCGCTTTCTTCGGGGGGAGCGTTACGCTCTTTGCCACTCATGCCACTCATGCCGCTCCCCTTTGTCGGCGGGGAGGGTTTCATTGCTTCGCCATCGCTCTCCGAACGAGCCACCGTGTCCCCATTTTTAAGGTTGTCCTGTCCGGCGAGAACGATCTTCTGCCCTGCCTCTAATCCCTCGGTAATTTCGGTGCGTGTTCGGTCGCTGATCCCGGTTTTCACCGTCACCTCGCGCACGGCGTATTGCCCGCTTTGCCCCGTAATCGGCTCCGCAAGCCAGACGGTGGTGGTGGACTGTGAGGACAGAGTTCCCCCGGTAGGAATGGTATGGTAACGCAAACTGCGCGTCGGAACAATAAGGGCGTTTTGGCTCTGCCCCAGCGAAATGTCCATTGAAACCGATTGACCGGGAAAAAGCCGATTGTCCCGGTTCGGCAAAATAGCTTCAACAATCCCCATGCGAGAGGCGGGATCGAGGGCAGGTGTGATCGAAGAAATTTTTGCAATGATCGGGGTCCTATTTGCCGCTCCGTTGCCAACGATAATCTGGACACGTCCTCCCACCTCTACACGCATAAGATCGGTTTCGGCGACGTTGGCTTGTACACGAAGAGGTGTGATCTGCGCGATCTTGAGCAGGGTCTGACCGGGACTTACTAAGACGCCGGGGCTAACCATTCTTTGCACCACAACGCCGTCGGTTTCCGTCTGAATTTCGCTGTAGCCCTGCGTGGCGGACACCCCGGAGAGCATCGCTTGCATCTGCGCTTCTCCGGCTTGTGCCCCTACGATTTTTTGCTTTGCGGAGCGAACTGCCGCCTGAGTGGAAAGAACGTGCGCCCGATGCGATTCAAGTTCGGATTGTGCCTGAGTAATCTTCGCTTCAGAAGACGCGATCATTGCCGCCGCCTTGCGGAGATTGGATTGTGCCGAGCGTTTTTGCGCCTCCACCTGAGTGATCCGGGCTTGTGCCCCTTGGACTTTAGCGGCGGCGTTGTCCGCCTGTGCCTTCTCCCTCTGGAATTCCTCCTGCGTGACCGCTCCCGCTTTCAACAGGTCTCCTTCCCGTTTAATTTCTTCTTGCCAGTAGCGAAAGTCGGCTTGCGCCGCCTGTAGACTTGCCCCGGCGTCGGAGATCATACTTTGTGCGGCTTCAAGTTGAGATTGGGCGTTGTCCCGCTCTTCCTGCGTCGCTTTCAGGTCGGCTCGAGCGGACGCCAAGGCTCCACGTTTCGTACCGAGTTCCGCATGAGCCTCCGCGACAAGTGTCTGAGATTGTTCCTCGTCCCTGCGGGCGACTTCCGTTGCCTGAACCGCATTATTGAGGGCGGCGCGTTGTGCCGCCACCTGCGGAGCCGACTGCGAGGTGTCGAGACGTGCCACCACTTGTCCCTTCCGCACTTTGTCCCCGGCATAGAGCGGCATCGAGAGCAGGGTTCCGGTGACACGTGGCGCAATTTCTTGTTCCGTATAGCCTACGGTCTGCCCGGTGTAGCGCACGGTGCTTCCGATTGTCCCCCTCTCGACGGTCTCCAGTTCCACTGGGGCGATCCCGGCGGGTGCGGGTAGAGTCATCTCCATTGCCTGTGCCTCTACCGGAGTCATGGCTCCGGGACGGCGAAAATGGTTGACCGCATAAACCGACCCCGCTAGACAGAGACCTAAAACCAGAAGATTAGTGGGTAAATTTGTTTTCATCGTTAATCCTTTTGGAGCGTGGGTTTGCCCGTTGCCCGTCTCAGACGAGAGACGGAAAGCGCGTGATCATAAAGCGATTGAGCGAGGTTGCTTTGCGCCAGCGTGAACGAGGCAAGCGCGTCCAGTTGCTCGACCAGCAACCCTTTGCCGTTCTGCACTCGTAGCGTCGTCACGTCGTAAGCCGACTTTGCTGAGAGGAGTGCGGATTGCGCGGTACGATAGTTTTCTTCGGCGGTCTCCACATCGAGCCACGCCTGTCTGACCTCATTTTCAACACGAAGTTCGAGGTCACGCGCTTCGGCTTCGGCACGGCGTTGTTGCGCTCGTGCAAGTGACGTTTCGGCTTTTCTCTGTCCGCCATCGAAGACGGGCAGACTGACGACCATGCCCACTGTGTAGCCTTCACGAGTTCTGTTCGCCCCGGAGGTGAAGCCGTCCACCATCGCCATTCCGTAGACCTGCACTCCCTGCGCTCCCTGTCGGGATTGGGTGACGCCTGAAAAAGCGGAGGCACGTAACTTCGCCGCCCTGAGTTCGGGCCGCTCCTTTTGTGCGTTTGCGATTTCGGTTAGAAGATCATTTTTAAGTGGTGTAAAGGTCAGGGTATCCGCCGGAACGATTTCCGAATCGAGGCGAACGCCCATCACGGTCTTCAGATCGAGCAGGGCTTTCCTCTCCGTATTCCGGGAAGTGGTCAGGGCGCGTTGTGCATCGGCACGCTCCGCTTTGCTTCGTAGCACCGACGCTTCCAATCCTTTTCCTGCCGAAAAAAGTGCCTGTGTGTTTTTCACCAGTTCGTTGTCGGCATCAAGACGTGCCTGCGCCGTTTTCGCTAACTCCCCTGCAAGCAATGTGCGGTAGTAGGCGTCGGTAATCCGAAGCATGGTCTCCTGTTCTACGCCCCCGACATCGGCGAGAGTGGCACGTTCACGTTCACGGGCAGTTCTCACTCCGGCTTGGAGGCGCCCATTCGTGTAGAGCGGAACCATCAAGGTCAGGTTGAGATCGGCGAATCCCTGCGACGGTACGCTGAGGTAATTCGTTGGTGTGACGTTCCCGGCAGACGAGAGAATATTCCCGTAATCTCCAAAGGAGGTATAGGCATTGGCGGAGAGTTGTGGACGCATCTGGCTTTTTGCGATCCGGGTTTCCTGAAGCGCGGCGTTGATGTCTTCCCTGACGGCAGAGAGCATCAGATTATTCTTCAGACCGATCTGGAGGGTCTGCGTCAGGGTGAGAGTTCCCTTGATGGAGGGGAACTCCGTCGATGAAGTTTGTGCGATTCCGGGCGTGGCAAAGGTCAGACTGATCAGTCCGACAAAAATTGCCGGGACTGAAAAAGGGGGTGACATAGAAATTGTCCTCTCTAAAGATCGGGTGGGTTCTCGCGCGAAAAGGCGCGATAAGCCTTTCCCCTGAACTGCATCGCCAATGGAAATGCGGGGAGGAAGGGCTGAGCGATTTTAGAGAAGGACGGGAGGAGCACGTCCTACAGAGGGACGCAAAAAACGTTGAGGCGGCGAAAACTCAATCGAGAAGAAGTGGGCTACGGTGACTGTAGAAGTGGTCTGAAACTCAAATGAAACGGGAGGAGGCAAGGCAAGTGTCGGCACATGGATTTCCATGCCGCTCTGAAGAACAGAAGCCGGGTGCTCGGAGACACGTAGGACACAGGTTGAGGAGGTACATAAAGACTGTAACCCCCGAAGTGAAGTCGAGGTCGCCTGAATGGGGGGGCAGGAGAGACAGCGTGAACAAGCAACAACGGCTTTGTCTGTTTTGGAGACATGAGCACGGTTTATATGCGATGCTTTTCCTAGCGGTTGCATTGCACACTCAAGAGCACAGGGGGTGCCGTCAAGACATTGCCAGGTAGCTTTCGAGGGCAGTGCCATAAAGACGAGTGCGAGAGTCAGAAATAGACCGACGATCCTTTGAAGTTTTGTTCTGCGAACACTCGTGTCGTTCATTATGGATATTCAACGTGAGTCAAAGACTGAAAGTTCCCGTTCCATTTGTTCGCCTTGAAAAAACGCAACTTAAAATGTCCACTTTTCGGAGAGGCTGAAACCATGATCTGACCCACTTCGTTTTTCGTTCCTTTTTATAGAAAATGCCATCCAAAAGAGAGAATCCCTCTTCTGGAATGTATTTATATATAATGCTATATAATGGTACGATAAGGACAGCCCGATTAATTTCTGCCACAAAAACCTCGTCAGCCCATCCACACGATGAAACCTATTTTGCGGTCGCATACTTGATAGGGTCTGCATCGAGCTTAGGTTTGCAGCCGGGACAACAAAAGTAGTACCGCGTTCCCTTATAGTCGCTAAATTCAGCACTCGCCTTTTTTGCTGGATCGGTCTTGCCTCCCACAACCGGGCAGGTGAATACTTCGCGCATGGCACTCGCTGTTCTCTTTCCCTTCACTTCGACGACGAAGGGGAAAGTACGAACCTCACCGTCGTGATCCATTTGCGCCCAGAGTTTGTAAAGACCCGGCTTGGTAAACGTGGTATGAAAGGTAATGTCGGGTCCGTTCATCGATTTCGGCTCGCTCTCCGGGTGAGCATGAACAAACGCCTTCCCGTCTTCGCTTAGCCCCACCATGTGCGCCGTTGCGCCGAGCCAGGGCTTGATCGTCGTGACGGGTTGACCGTTTTTCTGCATCCATACATTGAGCCCGACCATCGTGCCGACCACTAAAGGCTTATCCGTCTCGAGCGACAGTGTGTAATCGCCGAACGTTTTCTCGCCCACCGTATCTTTCTGGAGTGGCTGAGCAACCGTAGGTTCTCCAATGACTGTCAGATCCATCCTCTTAATCTGGTGTCCTCCACGCTCCGGCGTTACGTCGGCGTAAAGGTGATAATTACCCGGATTAGGAAACTTGAAATTCTTCAGCGTAAAGGTTCCGTCTTTGCTAGGAGTAGGATGTTGATGCGTAAACCAGGAGAGGTCTTCGCTTCATGTGAGTTCAGGGTCATGCCGCAAATGGGGCAATTTACCTCATCGGCGTGTGCCATAGAAACCCCCGGCAACAGTGCCGCCGTCAATGCCAGGGTACCCAGCCATCGAAAACTGTTCATCTTTGTTTGTCTCTTCCAAAAAGCAAGTGAGGAACGATCACCAGACCACCGAAGCGGTCCTACTACTGACAATAGAATTTACGTAAATCCCTTTTCTATCCGTTCCCGGTTTCTTGTCTTTCGGTAAGTGATATGTGTATTTTCCCCTCCGTAATCTTGTAAAGAGGCTCAGGGAACCTTTTACACTTTCTGTCTGTCTTTTCTTCGATTGTAAGTAGAACTTCACAAGTTACAACACGCCTCTTATTTTCAGGAGAACATGAAATGTCCCACGAAACGTACAAACCCTGCATTGATGCCTGTGTCCAATGCGCTCAGGAATGCGAACACTGCGCCTCCGCTTGTCTGGAGGAAGCGAATGTGAAGATGCTCGCACAGTGCATCCGTCTTGATAACGAGTGCGCCATGATTTGCTGGACCGCCGCTTCCTCTATGAGTCGGGGCTCACAATTTGCGGTTGATGTTTGTCGACTCTGCGCTCAAATTTGTGACGCCTGTGCGGAAGAATGTGAGAAACACGCCCCGCACATGGAACATTGCGCCCGTTGCGCCGAAGCCTGCCGCCGCTGTGCGGAAGCCTGTCGTCAGATGACAAAGGTTTGATAAACCCATCCCGAAATTCCAAAAGGAACGATGCTCTAAAAAGCACCGTTCCTTTTGGGGTTTTCCTGTTTCTTGTTGGTTTACCGAAGGGCTTGCATTTCACTGATTTCTCTGGACTGGGTAGAGACCACCGTATTCGCGTTGTCCTTGACATCTTGTCGTTGGAGTTGCAGCAGTGCACGATGCGCGATTGAAATGCCCTCCGCGTGATGCGGGATTATGTTGTCTAAAAAGAGCGTGTCTACCTGCGAACCCTTTGCCGCGTCCACGTGTTCAGCCGCTTTTAGAGCAGAGTCTCGCCTATCCTTGCGTTGTCGTCATTAAATTCCACTTTTTTGCTTTATCTCCATGTTCCTTTTGTCTCTATGGCTTCTCCTTTCTGAGAACACTCAGCGGAAGAGAACGCCAGGCGTTTCGTTGCGGCTCAAGAAGATTGCCCATTACCCAGAGACGGAGAGGGTGACTGCCCCTCTTGAGAATCGCCGTCGTGAAGAGAGGTGATGTCTTCGTCCTCATGGGTTTGCGTTCCGGGAACATAGTTCTGCCACTCTTTTTTCCCAAAGCGCAGGAACAATGCCGGGGTGACAATCTGATCCAGGAGAGTTGAGGTGATCAGTCCACCCAGAATGACGACGGCAAGGGGTTGCTGAATCTCTTTGCCTGTCTGCCCTTTACCTAGAGCCAGTGGAATCAACCCGAGTGCCGCAACAAGTGCTGTCATCAGGACTGGAGACAGCCGTTCGAGTGTCCCCCGGACGATCATCTCTTCGCCGAACTTTTCGCCTTCTTCTTTCATCAGATGAATATAGTGCGAGACCATCATAATGCCGTTTCGGGTGGCGATCCCGAATAGGGTAATAAACCCAACCATTGAGGCGATAGACAGGGTTCCGCCCGTCAGGAAAATCGCGATCACACCGCCCACCAGTGCCAGCGGAAGATTGACCATGATCTGTAACGCGGAGCGGGCGGACTTAAACGCCATGTAGAGTGCCAGAAACACGCCGACAATCGAGAAGAGTCCGAGGATCAGCAGGCGTTTCGACGCCGACTGCTGGCTTTCGAACTGCCCGCCATATTGAATAAAGTAACTTTCGGGCAATTTGACGTTTTTTGCGACCTTTGCTTGAATCTCCTGAATCACGCTGTTCAGGTCACGCCCCTGGGCGTTTGCCTGCACCACAATACGGCGACGCACGTTTTCCCGGTAAATTGTATTGGCTCCCGTGCTTTCCTGCACACTCGCCACCTGTCCGATGGGAATCTTTGCCCCGGTTGGCGTATCCACCAGTGTGCTTTTGATTGCATTCAGGTCTTTACGGCTCTGTTCATCGAACCAGACGACCAAATCGTAGGTGCGTTGACCCTGCAATACCTGAGAAACGATCCGCCCATTAAACGCCGTTTCCAGTGCCTCTGCAACCTGTCCAACGCTTAGCCCATAGCGGGCGGCTTTTTCCCGGTTAATGTCCAGTCGAATTTGCGGGATTTCGACCTGAGGCTCAACGAAGAGGTCCGTCACACCCTTCACTGTCGCCATCTGGTCACGCACTTGAGCGGCAGCGCGGCGGAGGGCTTCCAGATCATCCCCGAAAATTTTAACGGCGATCTGGGCGCGAACCCCGGAAAGCAAGTGGTCAATGCGGTGTGAAATCGGTTGCCCCACATTGACATTCAATCCCGGATACGCCGCCAGATGACTTCGGATGTCGGCGGCGATCTTCTCTTTATTGCCCCCTTCCGCCTTTGGCTCAACCTCGATTTCGCTGTTGTTGACCCCCTCCGCGTGGTCATCGAGTTCGGCGCGTCCGGTACGCCGTCCCGTGCCTTCGATGCCGGGGATCGAGAGCAGTGTCTTTTCAATCGAATTTCCGATGCGGTTGCTCTCTGTGAGCGAGGTACCGGGTCGCATCGCCGCATTGATCGTAAAGGTTCCCTCATTAAAGGGAGGTAAGAACTCCTTGCCCATCACGGTGAACAAGCCCCCCGCAATCAGCACGAGGATAACCGTAGAAGCCATAACTAAAATCGAATGGCGAATGGCGAAGCGCACCAGTTTCTCATCAACCCGTTTGAGAAAACGAATAAAAAACGACTCTTTATGTTCCAGAGCCTTCGCTTTCGCTAGGAGAACCGCGCACAGGGCGGGGGTAACGGTCAGGCTCACGACCAGGGAGGCCGCAAGCGAAGTGACGTAGGCAACGGCTAGCGGATAGAAGATTTTCCCCTCGACCCCTTCCAATGCGAAGAGAGGAAGGAAGACGATAAAGACAATGATCGTTGCGTAAACAATGGAGTTTCGTACCTCGGAAGAGGCATGATAAATCACCGACAGAGGGGACTTTGGATGGGGGCTTTGCCGGTTTTCACGCAGTCGCCGAAACACGTTTTCAACGTCCACCACACTGTCATCCACAAGTTCACCAATCGCAACCGCAAGCCCCCCCAGCGTCATTGTATTGATCGTGAGACCGAAGGCATGCATCACCAGTCCGGCGACGATAAACGAAAGCGGAATCGCCGTCAGAGAAATCGCGGTTGTGCGGAGATTGAGCAGAAACAGAAATAAGATCACGGTGACGAGAATGGCACCGTCACGTAGGGCTTCCTTGACATTATCAATCGCCGCGCCGATAAACCGTTCCTGCCGAAACACCTGGTTATTGATCTTGATATCGGGTGGCAACGTTTTTTGTAGATCGGAGAGGGCTTTGTCCACTTGCTTACTGAGCTCAATCGTGTTTGCCCCGGGCTGTTTCTGAATGCTCAAAATGACGGCAGGATTCGCGTTCACACTCGCATCGCCTCGTAAGACGCCCCGTCCAAACTGAACAGTTGCAACTTGCTTCACCAGAATAGGAGTGCCCTTCGACACCTTGACAACGGAATTGCCGATGTCTTCCAGGCTGTTGACGCGCCCGACATTTCGAATCAGGGCTTCGGTGGTCGGTCTTAACAAAAACCCGCCCGTCGTGTTTTGGTTTGCCTGTGTCACCGCCTTTGTCACTTCGTCAAGCGTCACGCCGTACTGTTTTAGTTTCGTTGGATTGGTCAGTACCTGGTACTGCTGGGCTCCTCCACCGATCACCGTGACCTGCGAAATACCGGGAATGGAAAGCAGGCGTTGCCGCACCACCCAATCTGCAAGCGAACGCACCTCGAAGGGGGGGCGTTTACTCCCCTCACTTGTCATTCCGACAAGCATAATTTCGCCCATGATCGAAGAGATCGGACCCATCACGGGGGTAATGCCCTTCGGAAGTTTTTCGGCGGCGAGGGCGAGCTTCTCGTTGACGATCTGGCGATCCTGGTAGATGTCGGTTCCCCAATCAAACTCGACAAAGACAAGGGATAACCCGATACCGGAGGCAGATCGAACGCGCTGAACACCATTTGCGCCGTTGACGAGGGTTTCCAGCGGAAATGAGACAAGGGTTTCCACTTCTTCCGGTGCAAGCCCCGACGCCTCAGTAAAGATCGTGACCGTAGGGCGGTTGAGGTCGGGCAACACATCGACAGGAATCCGCAAGATAACGGAGACTCCGTAGACAAAGAGAAGTGCTGCAAGACAGAGGACGAGTAGGCGGTTTTTCAGCGAAAACTCAATAGCGCGATCTAACATGGAG
>JACMPS010000126.1 GCA_014377395.1 Chthonomonadaceae bacterium | reverse complement strand
AGGCGTGATGATGTATGCACAGGACTACGACGAGACGATTCCCCGACATGACAACAACGGAAGTGCAACTTACGGGATCCCTCCTAAACTGACTCCCGACTGGGGTAATCCCGGTACGGGTGCCTCCATTCCCCCCGCCATGTTTCTGAACGTGATTCAACCCTACATTAAAAATTATCAGGTCGCCTATTGCCCGGAAATCGGTAAAACCAACTGGCAATCCGCCATTCCCGACTCAAGTGTTCTAGGGCAACCCTACAATGCTGCAATGGAGAAGAGTGGAGCGTATCAGGGTTCATTCTCACAGATGGCAATCAATATTCTAACCATCGAATGGCATCCTGACGCAAAATGGGTGACGGTTCCTGGTGGTGTTATGCCAACTGGGCCAATCGGGTCTCTCTCTGCATTCACGCGCCCTGCGGAACTGATTTTGCTTACTGCAGATAGCGTATGGGACACGGGTGGTGCATCCGTTGCGAATGGGGTAGGCAATACGGGTGTTTGGCCAGCGAAACCGGGATCAAGATGTACAGATTTTGGATCGGTTGGTTGGACATGGTATGTCCATCGTGCCAAAACTCGTAGTGGTGCGCCCGATGCGGTGGCAGGGAGATATGATAGTGGGATCAGATCGGGTCGTGCAAATGTGGCTTTCGCGGATGGTCACGTTAAGACAATGACCTCTAATGCCCTTGAAAGTTGCGATTATCGCACGGATGCAAATGTCTGGACCTGGACTTATTGGGATCCACGCTACTAGACTCCTCTCCTGTAAAGCTTCGACAGCAGACCTCACCTGCCGTCGAAGCTTTATCCTCCTACGACGACCTCGATCCAAATACAGATCAAGTTGATCTAAAGACACTAGCAAGGATTTTCGATGAAAAACTGCCTCAAACTACTCTCCGTGATTTCTCTTCTGGCATTTCTCTCCGGGTGTGCAGGGAAAAAAGAGGAAGAAACGGAAGTGAAAACCTCAGCCCCCATCAACAACAATGCTCCCGGTGCCAAAGATGCCCCGCCCGCTCCCTCCGATCCAAGTATTCCCTACCCCGGCGGCAAACGCAAGTCGGGTAGCAAGTAATCTCTTTTAATTTTTTGAGCGATCAGAGAAGAGGCAGTGCAGATTGCACTGCCTCTTCTCCTCTGTTTGGATCGAAACGGCTCAGGCGAACCCACTTACGGAGTGAGGCACGTAGGCTTCCTCAAGGCTTATGACCTCTTCGGGGCTTAACGTCACTTGAAGCGCGTTCACGGCGTCTTCGAGATGATGCGGCTTTGTCGCCCCGACAATGGGAGAAGTCACACTGCTTTTCGTGAGCATCCATGCCAGCGCGATTTGCGCCATTGAGACCTCGTGGACTTTTGCCATTGCTTCAACGCGATCTACAATTTGGTGATCCGATTCTTCGGTACGGCGATAAAGCGTTTTCCCGAACTCGTCGGTTTCAGAGCGTTCCGTCGTGAACGCATCTTCCCACGAACGGGTGAGCCGCCCCCGTGCCAACGGGCTCCAGGGCAGAACTCCTACGCCTTCCGCCTCACAAAGTCCCATCATCTCCCGCTCTTCCTCTCGATACAGCAGATTGTAATGATTTTGCATTGAGACAAACCGTGTCCACCCATGCAGATCAGCGAGATAAAGTGCTTTGCAAAATTGCCACGCGAACATAGAAGAGGCACCGATGTAGCGTACCTTCCCCGATTTAACGAGATCGTGCAGGGCTTCCAGAGTTTCTTCGATAGGCGTCGTTTTGTCCCAACGATGAATCTGGTAAAGGTCTACGTAGTCCGTTCCCAGTCGCTTGAGGCTTGCGTCTATTTCCGAAAAGAGTGCTTTGCGTGATAGCCCTGCGCCGTTCACGTCCGGGCGCATCCGCCCATGCGCTTTGGTGGCGATTACGAGTTCTTCGCGGCGGGCAAAATCTTTGATCGCACGTCCTAGAATCTCTTCACTTGTTCCGTCGGAGTAAACATTCGCGGTATCGAAAAAATTGATGCCGAGTGCGAGGGCGCGTTCGAGGAACGGGCGACTTTTTTCCTCGTTAAGCGACCAGGGGTGCGATCCCCTCTCCGGGACGCCGTAACTCATACACCCCAGGCAAATCCGCGATACCTTCAATCCAGTCTTCCCCAGATTCACATAATCCATTGACTCGTCTCCTTTCCAAACACAAAACTTCCCTTTGAGAGTGCATCGAAGGGATCGACATCAATCTACAAAGGGAAGTACGAGTTGAGGCTCCCTAAATATCAGAAAATTTTTCTTTCTCAGACATTAAGCGGAACATCACGAGATTCAGCACGAACAACCGCCAGTTCGTCAATTTCATTATGGAATAAAGTGTTATAAACCAAACCCGCAAGAATGGCTCCCACAATCGGCGCAAGCCAGAAAAGCCAGAGTTGAGCCAATGCCCACCCGCCGACAATCAGAGCGGGTCCCGTGCTACGTGCCGGGTTGACGGAAACATTGCTGACGGGGATACCGATCAGGTGAATCAGGGTCAGTCCAAACCCAATCGCTATTGGTGCAAAGCCTTGCGGAGCGCGTTTGTCGGTGGCACCGAAAATGATCATCAGAAACATAAAGGTCAGGACGACTTCGGCAACAAGTGCGGAAATCAGGCTATAGTGTCCCGGAGAGTGATCGCCGTATCCGTTCGAGGCGAGTCCGCCGCTCAAACTGAACCCCGGCTGTCCGCTTGCAATCAGGTAAAGGACTCCTGCCCCGGCAATTCCACCGAGTACCTGAGCAATGATGTAAGGAACGAGATCGGAGGCGGGAAACCGTTTTCCCACGCACAATCCGATAGAGACGGCGGGGTTAAGGTGACACCCGGAGATATGTCCAATGGCGTAAGCCATTGTCATTACGGTCAGCCCGAATGCAAAAGAGACACCGACAAACCCGATGCCGAGATTGACATTAGCATTATCGGCAGTCAGAAATTTTGCGGCAAGCACGGCACTTCCACACCCTCCGAAGACAAGCCAGAAGGTTCCGATGAATTCTGCAAGCGTTTTCTTTCCAATAGTCATGGGTCAAGTTCCTTTCGAGAATTACGCCGGAGAGGAGAGCGATACGTCCGCTGAAAGTCCTCCCCGAGCGAAAACCTGAACAAGCCCTCCATTGTAACCGAAAAGGGATGTTGTCTGTCAAGATCCCCCTGATGGCAGAAACGATTCTATCGAAAATGAAACCAAAGTCGCTATTTCAAGCGAATGTTTTTCTTAGAGTTGCCCATTTATCATTTGCCTCCATTAGATGCATGAGGAGAGTGTCGTACCTGTTCACGGTGCGCTTGTTCGTTCCGTCTATCTTCTTTTTTGATCTCTACGACACTCCATATCCATATCACGGTCATGGCAAGCATAAAGACCTTGAGAAACACGGGCATCGTTCTGAATTTCACCCACACACGCCATTTCGCTCGCGACAATGCACCCGGTAAAAGCATTTTTCTTTTCCTTTTGCAATTCAGGTTAAATCTTAGAGCGAGGCTAGCCAGTTGCGGGCTTTTTGTGGATGATCGAAGCGAAGGATTTGGGTCTCGCTTAGTTCGGGATTTTCGGACAGGGTTGCAAATTCTCTTTTGCGTTGTGCATAAGTTTTCCATGCGAAGAGGGGCCCGCCGGGAGCAATCCACTGATGCAATCGCCCGGATTGATTTTTGTCCGGTTTTGACAGGGCAAAGGTGCGCTTTACCGAACGCCGAATCGCTCTCTTT
>JACMPS010000011.1 GCA_014377395.1 Chthonomonadaceae bacterium | reverse complement strand
ACTCGCTCTGACTCGCAACTGTTGCGCCCCTCCTCCTCCACTGACAGAGCCGAAACCTACCTGCGTC
Organism: Chthonomonadaceae bacterium; assembly: GCA_014377395.1. GTDB lineage: Bacteria > Armatimonadota > Chthonomonadetes > Chthonomonadales > Chthonomonadaceae > JACMPS01. Next base: position 2,690 of record JACMPS010000011.1, on the reverse strand, counting down.
CCGTCACGCAGAAGATTGATGAAAACGCGGAGACGTTGTTGAGGAGTGACCTCACCCCCCGACTCCCTCTCCCGGTTCCCTCGTGCCTCGGAGAGGAGGGCGAGATCCATGAAGAGACGGTTGGCGAAGATGTGAGGGAGAGCAAGCCTTGAGTTAGCCCCTCTCCGAAAAAGCAAAAACGGCAGGGAGAGGGAAGTTCTGCAGACCGTTGAGCAGTTTGTGATGGGGACTGGGGTGAGGGCAAATCTCTCACTCGTTCCTCCGAGAAAGAAGAAAGCCCCCGCCTTTTCTAAGGCGGGGGCTTTCCCTGTCAAATCGAAGCACTTACTTGGTTTGGACAAGCGGGGCAAAGGTGCGGGCTTCCGGTTTGACCACAATCGAGACCGCCGCAAAGTAAAGTGCCGCCGCAAGAAGGATCGTGACCGGCACCGTCAACACCCACGCAAGCGCGATATTACGGATCGTCTTAAACTGCAAGCCCGAACGATTTGCCGCCATCGTCCCCGCAATCCCCGAAGACAGAATGTGCGTCGTCGAAACGGGTACCCCGATCTTATCCGCACTCATAATCGTCGCAAAAGCAACGAGTTCCGCCGCCGCCCCCTGCGCGTAAGTGAGGTGCGTCTTCCCAATCTTTTCACCGACTGTCACCACAATGCGCTTCCACCCGAACATCGTTCCGAGACCGAGTGCCAGCGCAACCGCATAAATCACCCAACCCACCACAAAATCCACAATGGACATCAGTTTCTTACGGGAAGATTTTAGTGACTCCGCGTAAGGTTTATCCAACTTTACCGCTTTGGAATACTTGTTCAGCAACACATCCGACGCCATCACCGTGCGGCGCAGTTCCGCCTTTTCCGGTTGAGAGAGCGTGTCAAGCGAGTTCAGGTTTCCGATCCTGCTCTCGATCTTAGCCAGGTTTTCTTCGATCTTCGGGGCGAGTTTCGGTTCCGGGTTCATGCGGATCACTTCACGCACGTTGCGGATTGAGCTCAAGGTCTCATGAACATCGGTACCATCAAATTTCGGATTGACCGCAAATTGAAGTGGAACCATCCCGATCAAGATCAACATCACAAGCCCAATTCCCTTTTGTCCGTCGTTGGAGCCGTGCGAAAAGGAAACGCCCGTACAGGTTCCAATCAGCAAAAGCCGAATGAAAAACGGAGGCGGCGCGTCGCCCTGCGGCTCTGAATAAAGTTTAGGGTCTTTGATCGTGACCTTTAAGATGAGCAACAGCAACCCCGCGAACGCAAACCCGATGAGCGGAGAAACCACAAGCGCAAGGGCAATCTCCTTGAGCTTATCCCAGTTGACCCCTGCTGCCACGCCCTGACCGCCAAACGCTGACGCCGCCATTCCCACCCCGACAATGGAGCCGATAAGCGCGTGTGACGAGGAAGCGGGAAGTCCAAAATACCACGTTGAGAGGTTCCAGACAAGCGCGGCAATCAGCAGACACGCCACCATGAGCATCCCGGCAGTAGAGCCGATGTTGACGAGAATGTCCATTGGAAGGAGATGCACAATCGAAAAGGCGACGGCTCCTCCACTCAGCAACACTCCCACAAGATTGACTAGCCCTGACCAGACAACCGCGTGATGCGGCTTGAGCGACTTGGTGTAGATCACGGTGGCGACGGCGTTTGCCGTGTCGTGAAAGCCGTTGACAAACTCAAAACCCAGCGCAATCGCAAGACAAACGAACAGGAGGAAAAGCGGCAAGCCTCCAATGGCACCATCAAATAGAGCAAGCATAAAAACCTCCTTGACGAAAGGACTGACGTTCGGGGAGAACTCAATCCGTGAGGGTGAGTAGATGCAGGGGAGAGAAGCGAGTGAGACTTCCCTCCACAAAACACTACTCTCGCGGCGGTCTGTCGGTTTCACCAGAGGGATAACCGCCATTCCAGTTATAGATTCCCCCGCCTATTCGCCCGTAGAGTTTATCGTGGGGGCGAGTAGGGGAGGGGTTGTAGTTTTCGACTTCCACCAGTTCCGCATGACCATCGGCGGCGGCGACAGGTAGTTTTCGACGCATCGAAGAAGGGTAAAGAAAGAGACCCCCTCCTGTTTTCTCGGAAACGTCCCGGTAGATCAGGGTGTACTCCAAGGACTTCTGGGAGGCGGGATTGAGCGGGTCTTTCCAAGCCTTCCCCGCCCCTACAAACAAAGCGGTTTGAGAGGGCAGTTCCAAATTATCGAGCGGGTAGGTTCCGCTCCCGAACGTATCTTGAAACCTCTTATTCATGGCAAAGCCAGAAGCGGAAGGGGAGCGATCACTGGGCTTTACCTCTCCATTTGCGTTCTCCTCAAAAACAGGGTTTCCGGGATTGATCAGGTGTCGGGGTTCGATAAAGCCCCGCAACGTATCCTTCCAGAAGCGCGTCTCTCCGGTGGGTAAACGAAGCGCGACGGGCGGCGGTTTTCCGTCCCAATCCTGCGCGTAAAGTAGGGTTCCGTTTGCGAGACGCTGGAGATTGGTAAGGGAAACAATTTCGGCGCGTTCGTCACGACGCCAGAGAAACAGCACCAGATAAAGTAGAACAAAGGCGAAAAATGTGAGGAAGGAGAGGAAAAGACGGTTTCGGGAGGTAATGAGGTTTCTGAGTGCGCCGCGAGGCGAACTATCCGTGTGAGCATTGTCTACCGGTTGTAGGGGGGCGGCTGAGCCGTCTAGTGTT
>JACMPS010000125.1 GCA_014377395.1 Chthonomonadaceae bacterium | reverse complement strand
GGAGCCAGAAACGAGGAACAGTTGCGACAGAACTTGGGTGCGGTCGGTTGGAACCTAACGCAAGAGCAAGTCGCCCGATTGGACGCCGCCAGTGCCGTTTCGCTCGCTTATCCCTACTGGCATCAAGCGGGGTTTGCCGAACGAAATCCGTTTCCGGTTTAGATAAATTTCAACGGTCTAGTTTATCCTTGCGCTAAGCACCCACGGTGAAGGCGTCCTGCCGGACGCAATGCGGGGAGCGAGATAAATTTTGATACATTTCGTCGCAGGAATAAATTCCGCGATGGGAGACGTTCCGCCCCTGAATTGAACAAAACTCGGACACCAATCTCGTATTCGCAATCAAACAAAAAGGTGTCAGAATGTTGAAAAAACTTATCACCGCTGCTTTTGCCTCCAGTCCACGCAGGTGGACTTCGCGCCTTTATAGCCGGGGAATAGATTCCCCGGACTTCTCCTCAATGGTCTGCAATTCTTCTCCTTGAGGAACAAATGTAAAGGGCAATTGCATTGACTCCCCTCCCCCGGACTTTGGGGGAGGGCTGATTGCACAGAATAAGCGTGGGGGCTTTCTCTCACCGGGGCGGAGTGTTGCCTACTCTGTTCCGAGATTGTGACCTCTGCGGTTGCGGTTTCTGCGCTTTTAATTTCGCGATTCGCTCTTTCGCTTTTTTGATGCGGTTGTCGGTGAGCGGATGCGTTGAAAGGAACTCCGGTGCGCCTCCGCTTTTTCCGCCCGAAGCCGCTTTTAAAGTGTTGAACAGGTCAATCAAACCTTCCGGGTCATAACCTGCGTTGTACATCACGTTCAGTCCGTTCGAGTCAGCAACGTCCTCGTCTCCACGAGAAAATTTTAATGTCCAGATGCTGTTAAGCGAACCGACAACGGCTTGCGCCGTGCCACCCGCCTTGAGAATACCGAGTAATAATCCAAAACCTAGTCCTCGCTCCTGCTGGCTTGCTTGTTGCTTTGCCCAGTGTTCCAGTCGGACGTGTTGCGTTTCGTGCGCGGTCACTCCTGCGAGTTCATCCGCCGATTTGATGCGATCAATCAGCCCCGTGTAGATGAACATGGGCCCGCCGGGAAGCGCAAACGCATTCACCTCATCACTTTTCACCACGCGGAAACTGTAATCCCAGGGTCCCCGTTTGTCCCCCATTGCCTCAACGAGACGCTCACCGACTCGGCGGAAAGAGACGGCGCGGCTATCCTTGACTTCCGGGTACTTTTTCAGAATTTCGGCGGCAGCTTGTTGACCGAGTTTTCTCTGATCGGCAACACTTGGCTTAAACAAGTCCGCTTCCGCCTCTGATTCGGCAATAAAGGGAAGGAGGGCGGCGGCTGTTCCTGTCATCAGGGCTTTACGGAGAAAGTCCCGGCGGCTGTCCTCGTAGTGCTTAATAGCTTCAGTCGGGTAGGTGCGAACACAGCCACAATCGCAAGCGGTCTCTTTAGTCGAGGAATTGGATTTATCAATAGGATAGAATTCTGATTTCATGGTTTTTTAGATGACCTTTCTCAAGTAGGCTCCAGCATACAGGTGCGAATACTTCTTTAATGGGACGTATAAACTCCGGAAAACGTTCTCTTGTTCCCCGCTTCCGTGAACTTCGGGTAAAATGTCTTGTGTCCTTGATTGTGTTCCTCAAATAAAGGCAAGGAACAATGAAAGCGGGCGGCAGTGATATTACCGGAAACAAAACACAACCTGAAAATTTCGCTGCATGGCGGACACAGCGGCGAATTCTGCGAACACGCCGAGGGAACCCTCCGCGAGACACTGGAAGCGGCAGTCTCGGCGGGTTTCACCGTTTACGGCGTCTCTGAACACGCCCCCCATACCGAAAGCCGATTTCTCACTCAAGAAGAAATCGCTAAGGGGTGGGACATTGCTCGTCTGCAACGTAATTTCGCCGACTATACCCGTACCGTAGACGCACTTGCCGAAGAATTCTCGGATCGCATTATGATTTTGCGGGGCTATGAAGCCGAGATTGTTCCTACCGCAACTTATCGCGCTCAGATGTGGGGCTACCGCGAACAACGCGCCCCCGGTGATCCTCTCCGTTTCGCCTTTGATTACTGCGTCGGTTCCGTTCATTATGTGGAAGAAACCGTTATTGATTACACGCCCGAACTCTATACCCGTGCCGTCGAACAATGTGAGACCTTCGAGGCGTTCGTGGTGCGTTATTACTCCGAAGTCGTGAAAATGGTCACGACGCTGGAGCCTCAAGTCGTCGGTCATCTCGATCTCTACAAGCGATTTGCAGAGCGGGCGAGCTTTGGACAGGAAAGATTGTTCACGCCTCGCATTCGGGCGGCGGCAATTATTGCCCTTGAAGCGATTCGCTCGACAGGCGCAATTCTCGACCTGAACACGGCGGGGTGGCGCAAAGGACTCGGTGAACCCTACCCCGCCCCCTGGATCATTGCTGAAGCCAACCACATGGGCGTTCCCTTTTGTTTTGGAGACGACAGCCACAAGCCCGCCGATGTAGGTGCAGGGTTTCCCGAAGCGCGAGACTATCTTCTTGCAAACGGCGTTGCGGAAATCGCGTATCTCATCAAAGAAAAGGGATCACAGAAAGTCACGCAGCGCAGGGCAAACTTATGACCTCACTTTCCATTGAAATCCTCTCTATTACGGAAACGCACATCGTCTCCTTTCGTGATTGTCTTGACTCGGTGGCACAGGAAGGGCTTTACCTCGGAATGTTGAAAGCCCCTTCAATAGAGCGCGTCAGTGCCTTTGTTCACGATCAAATCGAACACGGTTTTCCACAATTTGTGGCGATCACTCCTGACGAAAAGGTCATCGGCTGGTGCGATGTCCTTCCCTACGAGCGCGAAATGTTTCGTCATGTTGGGAAATTGGGCATGGGAGTTCACGCGGGATACCGGGGGCAAAAAATCGGGACTTGTCTTCTGAATGCTACGCTTGAAGCAACCAGAGAATACGGTCTTGAAAAGATAGAGTTGGAGGTTTACGCTTCCAATGCGAATGCGATTCGCCTTTACGAAAAGTTAGGATTTGTTCATGAAGGCAGAAAGCGCAATGCCCGTAAAACCGCCTCCGGGTATGACGACATCCTGCTGATGGGACTTTTATTTTAAGAGACCGTTTGGGAACCCGACTGAGGTTAGAAACGGTATTGTGAGATAGTATGAGTGTAGTACGCTAAAGTCGCTATGCTTCTGTATTCTAAAGAAGGGAAACTCCGTTTAAATGGCTAGCCGACGTTTTGACCCATTTGATTTGTTTTCGTTGCTTGAACAAGATTTTTCCCGCATTTCCGAAATGCGACCCCGTTTTCAGTTTGCCGCCGATGTCTACGAGACCGATGAAGCCCTGATTGTGCGAATGGAATGTCCCGGCGTCCGTTCGGAGCGTCTTGGAATCACACTCTCCGCCGATGACCGTACTCTAACGATTTCGGGAGAGCGGATCGAGGATGCCGAAGAGCGTTCCGACCGCACACGGTGCTATCAACTCGAAATTTTTTACGGAACTTTTGAGCGCACGATTTCTCTGCCTGCCGAATCTCGGTTTGACCGAGAGCAAATCAAAGCCTCCTGCAAAGAGGGAGTCTTGATCGTTACTTTGCCACATCTGGAAAACGAAGAACATGGCAAGCGCATCATTCCCGTTACAAACGAAGATTAATTCACAGAGAAAAGTGAAACCTAAAAGAACATTATGAGAAGAAAAAAAGTTGCGGAAGTAACAGAAGAAACTCCGGCTGAGAACGTCGTAGAAGTCACGACTCTGCCTCTGGGTCAAGCGGAAGCCGAATTTGAGGGCGAAGAAACAAAGCCCGTCATTCCTGAATTCCTGAATCTGTTGCCTCTGCGCGAAGTGGTTATTTTTCCCGTTGTCGTGGCTCCGCTCTCGGTGGGACGCGAGAATTCAATACGATTAGTTAATGAGTCCATGACCGGCGGCAATCGCTTGATTGCGGTTGCCTGCATGAAAGACCCCGGCATTGAGACGCCCGGTATTGATGACATCTACGGAATTGGAACGGTTGTCGCAATTCGCATGATGGCGCAGGTGCAGGAAGGAATTCGCCTGATCGTGCAGGGGATTCAGCGCTTCGAGATCGTGGAGGCGGTGCAGACCGAGCCTTATCTTCGCGTGAAGGTGCGCCCCATTGAAGACATTCCCGTACCCGAAGAGGACTTGATGGAGATCGAGGCACTGCGCCGCAACATTTCCGACCTCTTTGTACGAATGGTGGCACTATCCGGTGACTTGCCAGACGAGATGGCGAGTATGCCCGGAAACGTCCCCGACGCCGCCACCCTCACAGATTTGATTGCCGCGCAAATGCCCCGACTGACCTACCAGCAACGGCAGGAAATGCTGGAAATTATTGACCTCAAGCCCCGCATGGCAAAATTGATGGAAGTCATGTCGCAAGAGGTAAAACTGCTCGAACTCGGCTCCAAGTTGCAGTCGGAAGTGGCACAGGAACTCGGAAAAAGCCAGCGCGAGTATTACCTGCGGGAGCAAATGCGCCAGATTCAGAAGGAACTGGGTGAGGGAGACGACCGCACTCAGGAAGTGGATGAATTGCGGGCTAAAATCGAAGAGGCGGGAATGCCCGAAGAGGCTAAAAAAGAAGCCACCCGTGAACTCGACCGCCTGAGCCGAATGAACCCCGCTGCCCCTGAATACAATGTGACGCGCACCTATCTTGACTGGATGGTTTCGATGCCCTGGCAGGTTTCCACCCCGGACAATCTCGACATCGAAAAGGTGAAGGAAATTCTCGACGCGGATCACTACGGGCTTGAAAAGGTGAAAGACCGAATTCTGGAGTATCTTTCCGTCCGAAAGTTCAAGAAAGACGGCACGGCGCGACAACCGATTCTCTGCTTTGTGGGACCTCCTGGAGTCGGCAAAACCTCGCTCGGACGCTCGATAGCAACCGCAATGGGACGCAAGTTCGTTCGTGTTTCGCTGGGTGGTGTGCGGGACGAAGCCGAAATTCGAGGGCATCGCCGCACTTACATCGGTGCTTTGCCCGGTCAGGTGATTCAGGGCATCAAGCGTGCTGAGACGAATAATCCCGTCTTTTTGATGGACGAAGTGGACAAAATCACCTCGGATTTCCGGGGCGATCCGTCTTCGGCGTTGCTTGAAGTGCTTGACCCGGAGCAAAACATCGCGTTTCGAGATCACTATCTTGACGTGCCGTTCAACCTCTCAAACACGCTTTTCGTGATGACCGCAAATGTGCTGGACACGATTATGCCGCCTTTGCGTGACCGAATGGAAATCATTGAGCTGTCGGGCTACACCGAACAGGAAAAAATTGCAATCGCCGAGCGACACCTCATCCCCAAGCAAACGGAGGAGCATGGCGTCGGCAAGAAAGTGACGTTTACGCCGGAAGCGGTCGAGGCGATTGTGCGCGGCTACACCCGTGAGGCGGGCGTTCGTAATCTGGAGCGAGAAATCGCCAATATCTGTCGCAAAGCCACTCGAAGACTTGCAGAGGGCAAAGCAAAATCGGTCAAGATCAAACTCGAAACGGTGAAGGAATATCTCGGCGCACCTCGCTACGAAAATGAGGAAGCCCTGACCCGTGTGGATCGTCCCGGCGTGGCAACAGGCATGGTGTGGACGCCGATGGGCGGAGACATCATTTTTATTGAGGCAACGGCGATGCCCTCTCCCTCAAACCGACCTTCCAGCTTGACGATCACGGGGCAACTCGGCGACGTGATGAAGGAGTCGGCACAGGCAGCCCTTTCTTATGTTCGCGCTCACATGGTGGAGATCGGCGCACCTGCCGACTTTTATGAAAAGCACGACATTCACATTCATGTTCCGGCAGGTGCCATTCCGAAAGACGGACCCTCGGCGGGAATCACGATGGTAACGGCTCTTGCCTCGCTGTTTAGCGGACGCCCGGTCAAGCCGCTTCTTTCGATGACGGGAGAAGTGACGCTTTCGGGGAAAGTCTTGCCGATTGGCGGCGTGAAAGAGAAAGCCCTCGGTGCAAAACGCGCAGGTATTACAACGATTATCGTCCCGGAGAAAAACCGCAAAGACGTGATGGAAGACCTGCCCGAAGAAGTGATGAAGGAAGTTCGCTTTGAGTTTGTGCGTGATGTCTCGGAGGTGCTGGCTCTGGCTCTAGAAGGAGGGATCGAACCGATGGACCTCCCGAAAAACGGCAAAAGCGACACTGACAAGCGCGGTGGAAAACGTAAATCTCACGCGGTGAATGAGTTGCCGCCTTCGAGTGCTGTTCACTAAGGACAGCATCAAAGTATTATCGAGAGCAAAAAGAAGGAGGGAGGACGATCAATCCTCCCTCCTTCTTTTTGTTTGCCCACTAATTCTCTTTATCCAGTAAGCCCGATCTAAAGAGGGAGCAAACAGGTTTGTTTCGATCCTTCCACTGTTGAGGAATAAAATTTTTCGAGAAGGCAATTTTTAACTTCTTTTTCACCTTCACTGGCTATACTTCATTCAGGCGAGCAAAAGAATGGCTCACCGGGGTCGAAAGGAATTTCGTGACCAATTACAAACAAGGGGAGGGATAAAAAAATTTGACATGATTGTTCGTTTGCTACAGAAGTTTCCGTCAGACCCTTTATTCTATCAGGTATAAGTGCTTTTCAGGTCTGGTCTTTATCGCAGAAAGGATTTTTATGAACGCTAACAGGATTCCCCACCTCTTCACGCTCGGTGTGCTGTCACTTCTCGGCACGACAGTACTTTTGCGCCCCTCTTCTGTCAAAAGTCAAGCGACGCCCCCGGCTCTCAACGTCGTTGACGCACCCAACAGCACCGGAATTTCACGTACCCGAACTACTGCCGCCGCCTTCGACTACACAAACCCGTTTTTCAAACCGCTCGGAAGTAACGCTCGCTCCTGTGCTACCTGCCACCCGGTTAGCCAGGGTATGATGATCACTTCAGAATACACCGAGCGCACCTTTAACGAAACGGACGGACTCGACCCCATCTTTCTCGCTGACGGCGTAGATAATCCTAACGCGGATATGTCTACCCTGGAAGCGCGTCGGGCGAACACGGTGATGATTCGAACAAAAGGACTGATCCGGGTTGGTTTTCCGATTCCCGCAGCGGGAGAATTCACCCTCGTTGCGGTAGACGATCCCTATGGCTATGCCAACACGAACGATATTTCCTGCTTTCGTCGTCCCCTCCCCTCCTCTAACCTGCGCTTTATCCCGACGGTAATGTGGGACGGGCGCGAAAGACCTGCCGGACGCTCTCTCCACGATGCCCTCGCCTCACAGGTGAGAAGTGCGGTTTTCACGCATATGCAGGGAACAGTCGCCCCTTCCGCCGAGACCGTCGAAAAAATCATCAACTTCGAGACGAAAATTTTCACCTCACAAATTTACGACAATGGAGCGGGTGCACTCAACACTCCCAACATCGGTGCGGGACCCTCAGCATTGATTGATCTCATCTACTACCCGACGATCAACAATGCGTTTGGTCTGGACATTTTTGGTTATCGTTTCGATCCTATCGTTTTCTCGTTCTTCATCGACTGGCGTTCGATCCACCCGAACACCACCAACGTTCAGAAGCAGTATCGTCTTTCGGTGGCACGCGGCGAAAAAATTTTCACCACGAAGCGGTTTTTTATCACGGGAGTTGCAGGACTGAACGATGTTGTCGGAAAAGCAAAAATCAAAGGCACCTGTTCGACTTGCCACAGCACACCGGGCGTTGGGAGTAATTCGCTCCCCTACCTGATGAACACGGGCATTGCGGATGCGTCACGGCGCACTCCCGATATGCCGCTCTACACCCTGAAAAACAAGAGGACGGGTGCTACGGTTCAGACGACAGACCCCGGTATCGCCCTGACTTCGGGCAAGTGGAAGGACATCGGCAAATTCAAGGTTCCGAATTTGCGAGGTATCGAAACCCAGTCACCCTATATGCACAATGGCTTTTCCGGCGATGTCGGAGACATCGCGGAATTTTACGATAGCCGCTTTAGTATCGGGTTGACCGATCAGGAAAAAGCCGATCTGAAAGCGTTTATCCAGACATTGTAGCAGGGTTCTCCTCCTCAAATGAGACTAATCGGCGTAGAGAGAACTTCTCTCCACGCCGATTAAAAATTTAGTAGCAAATTTGACATTTGGCACACTTTTTGCTCCCCGTGCTATTGACAGGTTGGTTTTCTCTCGCCTTACTCTCCCCTCTCCCCTTACAGCATCTCAATGTTCAGCCTGATTCCGCTACTATCCCAATGAAGGGATGTTTCTCGAAGAAAGGAATTGAGTTTTATGTACAAGACATTGTCACGTCTTTTTGTGCCTGCCGTTCTGACCCTGTGGGCATTTCCCGCTACTGCACAGACGTTTGCCTTTAGCACAGGCAACCCGGATGGCAAAATCGCAACTGCTTCCCGACCGGAAAGTTCCGGGCGCGTAGAAATCGAGTCAGCGGATGACTTTATCCTGAACAATCTGACTTCACTCACAAGTGGCTCGTTCACGGGGTTGCTCCCCTCAGGGTTGTCCCTCTCCAACATCAGTCAGGTGCGTGTGGAAATTTATCGGGTCTTCTCCAAAGATTCGACGGACCCGCCTTCGGGTCATGTCCCGACACGGGTCAACTCACCTTCTGATTTCGCTTTTGATGACCGCAGTTCCACTTCCAACAATCTGACCTACTCAACCACTCTCCTGACAGGTGCTTTCGCGGCGAGCAGCTCGGTTCTCAATGGAATCAATCCAATTCCCAATCAGACTACGGGTGGGGACGGTTCAATAGTGGGTGATGAGGTTCGCTTCGATGTCAAATTCACTGATCCGTTTTCGTTACCTACCGACCATTATTTCTTTATTCCGCAGGTACTGCTGACCAGTGGTGAATTTTACTGGTTGTCGGCTCCAAAGCCGATTCTAGCACCGGGAACGCCGTTTGCACCGGACTTACAGTCATGGATCCGCAACGGCAACCTCGATCCCGATTAGCTACGGATTGGCACGGACATCGTGGGACAGGGAAACGCATTTAACGGTGCGTTTTCGTTGAATGGTCAGGCGGTCCCGGAACCTTCCTCGCTTATGCTGATTGGCACAGGGCTTGGAATGGGTTCGGTTCTGGTCTTGCGTCGTCGTAACCGCCGCAAGTAAAATCGCCTCGAAAAAGTCCGTCAAGACCCTATAGATGATCTTGAGGTTCGGTTGTCCTCCTCTTCGCTTAAAACACAAGCGGAGAGGAGGGCTTTTATTTTCGAGCGATACAGGCAGTGCAATCCGCTTTAGGTTCTGCGATAAAATTGCAACTTTGTGTTAGCGCAAAAGCGGAACCGAATATTGCGAAAAAACATCATCTACGCTTAATAAAATCAGGTTCTCTATACGGGCTTGCGCGATCAGGACACAGTCAAAAGGGTCACGATGATGTAATAGCAGTTCGCGTATTTCGTAAATATGGGGTAAGGAGATAGGTAAAATTTCAATGCCGTTTGCTTCTCGCTGATGGCGAATCGTTTCCAGTAAGGTGTACTTGAGCGAAAGTTTGCCGCTCTGAATTTTGATTTGCATCTCCCACACGCTGGCAATGCTCAGGTAGAGATGGTTGCTTTCATCCTCGATAAAGTCACGTAACTGAGGAGACAACCGATCAGAATTCGAGTTTGTCCAGATAAAATTGTGCGTATCCAGTAGACCGTTCACAATTTACCTTCTCGAAACTCTTCCGTCATCGGGGCATCGAAATCATCACTCATCCATGCCTGTCCCAGATGTAGTTCCATAATCCGTTTCTTTTGTGCCACCTTAATCGGCACGATGTGTGCGAGTGGTTCGCCCTCATTTGCAAGAATGACTTCCGTTCCCTCCCGCGCCAGAGCAATCAAATCCGCCCATTTTTCTTCCGTACTCTCAATGTCCACTGTTTTTGTCATGACATTCTCCCTCTGCGTTTCTCAGTTTTGCCGCTTGTCTTAGTTTGCCACAGACCAGATAGATGACAGAAGCCCGCTCTGATTTTCGGTTCATTGATCCGGGCTTTTCCAAACTCCGTCACTCTTTTCGCAACACCGGGTAGGGCAACAAAAATTTTTGTTGACACGCATTGGACTTCGGGTGTATCCTCTTTCCAGAAGAGGCAACAAAAGGAACGGGTTTGGAAGGAGGGGAAACAGATGAGTATCACACTGACACCGGAACAGGAAAACTGACTTAAAAAGAGCGCGGCACGGCTTGGCAAGCCCGTGGATACCCTCTTGACGAAGTGGATCAACTATCTTCCCGAAATCAGAGAAGAAAAGCCGGTGACTAACCGCGAGATTCATGCTCAGATGCTGGCTGAAGGATTGCTCGGCGAGTACGGAGATATGACGAAAACCGCTCAGGAACTTGCCCGGGAGTTGCGGACGGACACATGGCGAAGATCAGGTGAAGATGCTTGACAATGACGTGTTGATCGAACTGAGGCGCAACAAACCCGATGCCTGGAACTGGCTCTATTCCCTGCCGTCTCCGCCCACGATTTCCGTTTTTTCCGCACTGGAGTTGTTGATCAGTTGTCAGGACGGAAAAGAGCGCAGAGAGACGTTGAAGTTTCTTGCCTATTTTTCGGTTGTGTATCCCACCTCTGCCGCCCTGCAAAATGCCCTTGATCTCTCCTAAATAAAATTGTCACACGGGATCAGTGGACTCGATTGTCTGATTGCCGCTGTCACAAGTAGAGCGAACGAAACGCTCTACACCTTTAACCTAAAACATTTTCGGGCAGTTCCCGGCTTAATCGCGGTGGCTCCCTTCGTAAAAATCTAACCCTGATCGCAGAGTAAAACTGTTGCGGAGTGAATCAGGCGCGAGCAAGGATATAGGTGCGTTGGCTGGGGTACTCAACTGCCGGGTAAGGTTCGCGTTCCACCACACGCTCAATCTTAAAGTGAGCCTTGCGAAGCAGAGCCAGCATATCTTCCGTCTCGAAAAAATGAAAGTCGAGCGAGAGGCTGACGCCCCACATTTCCTCGACGTGTTTGATCTCTTTGCCCCGATGAAACGCCAGCAAAAGCAACCCCTCTTTTTGCAAAACCCGATGCCACTCCGCAAAAATTATCGGTAACTGAGACTTGGAAAAGTTCACGAATGCATAGAACGCGATCATTCCTGCCCATGCCCCGTCCTCGACATTCAGTGCCGTCAAGTCGCCCTGCATAAAGGTGATTTCAGGGTTCAGGCTTTGTGCCGTCTCGACCATTTGGGGTGAGAGGTCCAGCCCGTACACCTCGGTCAAGCCCTGTTCCCGGAGATAAGAGGTTACCTGTCCGGGTCCGCATCCCACATCACAAATAATTCCCTTGCCTTTTAGTCTCTCCGCAAAATTGTCGAGCAGTTCCCGGTCAATAGGTTTGCCCTCCAGTTCATTGAACAAGTTCAGGGCGTACTGACTTGCAACACGATCATAACATTCTCGGATTTGTTCTTTGCTTTGCAAACGGTCTCTCTTCATTTTGCCTCAGCTCCAGAAGTTAGCAAAAAGAGTAGAGATGACTCAATTAACTCACCTTACGCAGTCGCCGTTTCTGCTTTGAGGGTTTGGAGTTCCCTGTAGGCACTCGTGATTGCGGCTTTGTAGAGTCTGCCCTTCATGGCAAAATGGTTTATCTTGGTCTTCAAGCGTAGACTTTCGAGTTTTACATACGCCCAGAGGCAGGCGAAGACATGATTGCTCTGCGTTCGCACGGTTTTGGTCGGCGATTTGGCAAAACTCGCATTACTCTTCACCGACTCATGATACTCTTCGACTTTCCACCGTTTTTAGTAGATCGTTTGGATGTCGGAACCCCCCAAGGTCAGGTCACTCGTGGTGAGATAAAGAACGCCCTGGCTGCCATCTTTGTTTGTAAAGACTTGCTTGCAAAGCAGAAGGGGGAAATCTACTCCCTCAAGCCAGATTTCTTGCACGGCGTTCGCTTCTAAGGCGAGAGTGGAAACGCTCTTGTAGTGTCCCGCTAATTTGGCTTTTTCCGACAAAGCGACTTTGTGGTTCGCTTTGAGCGGAAAGATAAAGTCGCTTTTGCAGTCTTTCTTGAGAAATACTCTGTTTTCTGCCGAACCGAATCAGACATCCGCCAAGACATAATGAAAGGGAAGTTGGTTTTTCCGGCACTGCGCGACCATTTCCCGCAGAAACTCATTTTTGGTTTTGGGGCAGACCCGCCTTTGCTTGCCGGTCTTCTTGTCGGTGCTCCCGTCCGACTTTTTGATCAGCTCAAAAGCAACGGGAAAAGCAACTTCGGAGGTGCGGTAAAGGCAGGTCAGAAAATTGATGCCCTTGACGCTGCGCCCGAAGCAGTGATCCCATTGCCAGCAGATAAGTTCGCTCTCATCGGTGTAGAGTTTTTCTTCGAGGAGGTCGTCAAAGACGAGAACTGCCTCTTCGCTCTGGATCGGACGCACAAGCGGTTTGCCCCGTTGCCACAGGTCAGAAGAGGTGAAATCACTGCTCGACAAAAACCGGGTGATCTTGTCATGGCTGATCGCTCCATCGAGTAACTCCGAAAGCCCGGTGGCGGTGGTCTGACCGAAAGAGCAAATTAGGTAGTCCGAATAAAGGTCGAGAAGGACTTTGTCCATGACTAAATTATACCGGACTGCGTAAGGTGAGTTACAAGTATGTGCGGCGCGAAGACAAGCCAGAGCGTCAAAAAACCAAATCCTCAAAGGCTACGGAGGGTGACAAAGAGCAATGAAGATTTTCAGAAAGGGTGTCAGATAATTCTGAAGATGACAATTATGTTACAAATGGCATGAAACGTGCAATCGAGTAGAAGTAGCCGATGTTCCAAAGCCGCTTATTATTTAGGAGAAATATCCATGCAGAAGATTTTGATTCGTTCGCTTCTCGGCGCAGTATTCGCCGTCGGACTTGCGTTTCCCGTTGCCGCGTCCGCACAGTCCAGCTATACCATTATTGACCTCGGCACGTTCGGAGGCAATTTCAGCGAGGCATTCGGTATCAGCCCCGGCGGGTTCGTCACTGGCGATGCCAACCTTTCGACCAGTAGCACCCAACACGCCTTCCTTTACGACGGCAAGGTCAAGAGCGATCTCGGTACGCTCGGCGGAACCAACAGTACAGGCTACGGCGTCAACGACAGTGGGCAGGTAGCAGGAGTCTCCGACCTCAAAACGGCTGGAACGACTCACGCTTTCCGTCACGACAGCACGGGGATGCACGACCTCGGCACACTGGGAGGCGGGAACAGCGAGGGAATGGCCATCAATGCGAACGGGCAGGTCACGGGCGATGCCGACCTCGCAGACAATGCCAACCACGCTTTCCGCTACGATAGTAGCGGAATGCATGACATTGGTACGCTCGGAGGTCGGTTTAGTAACGGCGTAGGTATCAACGCCAGTGGACAAATCACGGGAAGTTCCATTCTATCAGATAATTTTACCATTCATGCTTTCCGCTACGACAATAACGGAATGCACGACCTCGGCAGCCTCGGAGGAACCCGCAGTTATGGCTACAGCATCAACACGGGCGGGCAGGTCACAGGGTATTCCGCGATTGCAAACAACGCCGCTAGTCACGCCTTCCGTGCAGACGATACGGGCATTCACGATCTCGGTACGCTTGGAGGCAGTAGCAGTTTCGGAGAAGGCATCAACGATTCCGGCACTATCGTTGGTCAATCCTACATCGCGAATGGTACAATCCGTGCTTTCTATGCGAACGGAAACACTATGACCGACCTAAACACCCTCCTGCCTGCTGGTTCCGGCTGGCAACTGAGCGATGCGTATGCTATCAACAATAACGGCTGGATTGTCGGAGAAGGGTCTATCAATCAAGAGGGTCATGCCTTCCTGCTCAAGCCTACAGCGGTTCCCGCGCCGTCGTCCCTTCTCATCATGGGCATTGGCGGTATGCTATTGGCGGGACGAGTGCGGCGGCGAAAACGGAGATAGTGTCGACCTCTCTGCCCTCCTTTGCGATGAGCACAAGGAACGCATCCAAGAAGGGAGTCTGACAACCAACGGAACCGATGACTTTTCATAGGTTTGAGATTGAAATCGGGCTTAACGTACGAATCCGTTCCGTTGGTTGTCAGACCCCAACTCCGTCCAACTTGCCCCGCTCAAACTAATTAAAAATCAGGTTTTCATGTCCAACTTGTTCCAACTCGATCATTTTGATAAATCCGTCGAAAATCAAATAACTGCCAGACCCCATGATGTCCGCACCCGTGCGCCCGCGCTGTGGGTACAAGAAATCAAGTTTTACGGATTGAAGAAGCGAACTGAACCCGTGACAAAGAGAGGTTAAAGAAACCGAACTTAACTCCAATGCCTCTCTTTGATTACCAACAAGTGCCAACAAATCGGGGTGACAAGATTTGAACTTGCGACCACCCGCCCCCCAGACGGGCATTCTACCACTGAACTACACCCCGGCTCGGCATTTCAAGCCAGAACAGTATACCGGAATTTTCCCCGAAGTCAAGGAGAAAGTTTTGCTCCGACCGGCTCTTTCTGACGACATCGGTGAGAGCGATCCGTCTGATTCCTCTTCGCAACGAAGTACAACCAAAGCGAACGTCCAAAGTGACAAAGTTTGCTTGACACATTCGCTCTCTTGTGCCATGATTTCACATCACATAAAAAGAGGAAGTATTCTCCGCATGAGCATTGAAGCCACCCCCGAAGCAATCGAAAAAAGCGACAAAAGCGACAAGAAGCCGGAATCCACCGACACAAAACCCAAGATGACGGAAGAGACACCTATAGTCACCCGGCACAGCCTCCAACTCTCCGAGGGTGGAACGTTTATTTATGACGTGACGACAGGACGCCTCCCCCTGAAAAACGAAAAAGGCGAAATCGAAGCACAACTCTTTTTTATGGCGTACACGAAAGTTCTGAATGAGGGCGAACTCTCGGAAGATAGACCGCTAATGTTCTCCTTCAATGGGGGTCCCGGTTCCTCAAGCGTCTGGCTTCATCTCGGTGCGCTGGGTCCCAAACGTGTCCGCCTTGAAGACGACGGAGCCTTGCCCGCCCCGCCTTATCGCCTTGTGGACAACCCCGACACCTGGCTCGGCAACACCGATCTTGTGTTTATTGATCCGGTGGGAACGGGCTACAGTCGCGCTCTGAACGAGGACTTGAATAAGAAATTTTGGAATGTGAAAGGCGACATTGAGGCGGTCGGGGAGTTTATTCGGCTTTACCTGTCACGCTACAAACGCTGGACTTCGCCGCTTTATCTTGTCGGCGAAAGTTACGGGACGACAAGAGCGGCAGGACTCGCAGGGCATCTCATCGAGAAAGGAATCGCGTTCAACGGAATTATTCTTGTATCCTCTGTTCTCAATTTCCAGACCCTGGAAGCGGCAAAGGGCAACGATCTGCCCTATATTCTTTACCTACCTACTTATGCCGCAACCGCACATTTTCACAATAAACTGGGATCGTTTCTTCAAGAAGATTTAATGAGAACACTTGAACAGGTACAGGAATTTGCGCTCGGCGATTTTGCCACCGCCCTCATGCACGGCGACTCTCTCCCCGCCGAAGAGCGCAAACGAGTCGCAACGGAAGTGGCTTTCTACACGGGATTGAGCGTGGATTACGTCGAGAAGAGCGATTTGAGAGTGGAGATCATGCGCTTCTGCAAAGAATTGTTGCGGGAGGAAGACCGCTCGGTAGGGCGATTGGACAGCCGCTTTAAGGGAATAGACGCCCTTACGGTCAGTCATAATTTCGATCACGACCCCAGCATGAGTGCTATTCGTCCGCCCTACACCGCCTGTTTCAACCACTATGTGCGAACGGCACTCGGCTATGAAACCGATGAGGCTTACGAGATTTTAGGCGGCGTGAAGTCCTGGGATTTCAATCAGGGTGAAGACGGGTGGGTGAGTTACACGGATACGAGTGAGGCATTACGCGCCGCCTTTGCGAAAAACCCGCACCTCAGGGTTTTTGTGGCATCGGGCTTTTACGATCTCGCAACGCCCTATTTTGCGACACGGTACACACTTGATCACCTCGGTCTGGACAAGAGTTTGCGAAATCAGATGACCACCCGTGACTACACGGCGGGACACATGATGTACATTGATGTCAAGTGCTTGAAGAGACTTGCGAACGATGTTTCGGCATGGTTGAAGGGCGAATTGAAAGACTGAAGAGGGAGAGATTCCGCTTCTAGAATCTCTCTAATCACGTAATCCGGTCAAGCCGTCAAGCAGGCGCAGAAATCTGTTTTCCTCAATGAGTTTCGTGAGTGAAAAACGTTCGGCGAACAGATGAAACGCAATCAGAAAGCCCACGAATAACGCTTTGACAGACAATGGTAAGACGGAAGAAGCGAGAGCAAGCCCGAAAGCCGCCCCCAGCAGATTAGAGCCTGTGTCACCGAGCATCACTTTCGCCTGTGCATCGGAGAGCCATGCCCGAAACGCAGGGATAACAAATAAAATTAGGGGCATGACCGTTCCGAGTGCCGGGTGTGTGACGAGGAACACAAGCAAGAGCGTCGAGCAGAAAAGGAAAACGGCGCAGGCTCGTCCCGGTCTCAGGTCGAGGAGATTGAAGGCGTTTGCAGAAAGGGCAATCAACAAAAGATTCAATGAGAATTCGATAGGGCTAGCGGGGGAGAGGCGCAGGGAAATCCATGCCGCCAGCAGAAGACCTCCCACGGCTTTGATCAATCCCGTCGTCAGTTTTCGTTGCGTAAAGAGAGCCCGTAAGTGACCCCGTACCCCCTTAAATTCCTTTGTGCCACGCACGTCATCGAGTAGCCCCAATCCCCCGAACCCCAACGCAACGATCAAACCATTTTCGCAGGTGAAGGAGAGAAACGGCATCAACAGAAGCGCAAATCCCAGCGTCAGAATTGCGAAAAGTGCCGGAAAAACGCCGTAGCTCTGAACGATTTTTTCCCCGCGAAAGTTTTCCGCTGTTAGCCCCACCCGCCTTAGTCCTCGTGTCACAAGTCCCGGCAAAATCAGCACCAGCAAAAGCGCAAACAACGCCAGAATCAAGGTTCGTGAGGAAAAACTCGTTGTGTCGAAGAAAGAGCGAAGCGACGGCATTTTTCCAAGAACGCGATTCAGCAAATGATCCAGCGCATCAAGTCGCGAATTAAAAGAACCGGAGAAAAGAGAGGCTCCGGGATCACCTCCAATGTAAAGATCGTTCATGGCTTTTGCGGTGTCGGTACAAGGCGGCTACAGGATCGGAGAGGTTGCGTTTATCGCCCGAAAACAAGGTGTGAGATTTTCGATTTCTCCAACATTTTTGTTAAAATCAAGGGGCAAATCAGGCACATCACCAAGTAGAATGCCCCCACGACCGGAAAAAGCAGAGTGTTTTTCGGGTGGAACATGATAAGCGCGAGACTGAGAAAAAGCGGGTGTGCCAGATAAATTTGTAGCGAGTAGTTGCCAATTCCATGCGTTGCTCCCCTGTACACTCAGCGTCATCATCGCACCGAAGACGTGAATCAAGACGACGCTGATGCAAAGAATGCCGCGAAAAACATCCAGAGCAGTGTCACGGGAAGAAGGTTCGGTTTGAGTTTGCGGAAGGGGAGCGATTGACATAAAGACAAGTTCGCG
>JACMPS010000124.1 GCA_014377395.1 Chthonomonadaceae bacterium | reverse complement strand
TTCAAGGTGCCTTTTTCCGTCAATCTCGGCTTGATCAACGCGCACTCTCTCTTGCTCGATTTGCCGCTCATGGGGATTGCGATGCTCGGTGCGCTTTCCGGGCGCAAACTTGTCCCCTACACTGGCACTCATTTTTTCCGTGATTGCGGCGGTGAAACTGCTGTTTTAGCGACCTGGATTTTCGTGTTATAATGAGGATATGACAAGAATGACTCGACTCGGGAGACAAGACAATGACACTGACAATTAACCTCTCCCCGTCACAGGAGACCTCTTTGCACCAAAAGGCACAACGTGAAGGAATCACAATCAATGCGCTGATAAAGCGAACGCTCGGTGAGCAATTTCCTACTCTTCACGATGAAAATGCAGAAGCACTTTCGTTGATCGAAACTTGGATTGCGGAAGTGCCCACCGACCCGAAGGCGCAGAAGGAAGCAGAGGAAGACTTAATTGCATTTCAGAAAGCCTTAAATCAGACTCGTCGTGAGGCAGGTTCACGCCCCCTCTACCCCGGTGTGCTTTGATGTTGGTTATTTTCCTCGATACAGCCTCCCTCGGAACGATTACCAATCCATGCGCTCGATCAAGTTAGACCACGAGATGCGTGTTGAGGGCTAAAATGATAAAAATTTTCGTTCACTCTCTGTTATGCGTTTTCGTGTTGCTCTTCTGTGCCGCCACGACGACGTTTCCCCTTCCAACAAAGCCGCCTGTACAGATTGAAATGCGGCAGGACAAACCACGTCCAACAAATCCGCCGCAATTAAAAACCGTTTTCTACACGGAATACAAGACCAAACTCAGCAAAGAAGGTTTCATGCTCCCCTATAGAGCCTTCATGCGATTAGATATACAAACCAGAAAAGACTTTTCTCAAAAGATTTTTTCGACAAAGCGACTCTTTCAGGTTGATGAGAATGTCGGAGGCTTCAGTTTCGTGATGGCACCGAGTTGGAGTCAAGCGATTGTCCTCTCTTTGCAATCCGACTATATTCCCGGCTTCACGCAACTGAATAATTTGGAATGGGTTTCCACAACCGGAACCCGCCGAAAGCCGCTCACCGATGATCATTATGGCTACACACAGGTCGTATGGTCGCCCGACGAAAAAAAGATCGCTTATTCTTCCCCGGAAGGGCGCGATTATATCAGTGGTTCGCCCTTCACACTCCGATACGCGGTTTATTCACACAATCTGAAAACAGGGAAGCGAAGAAGGCTTTTCAAGGAGCAGACTCCAGATCAAGACGATCTGTCCTTTGTGCCTCAGATTTTGCTCTGGATTTCTCCGACGCAACTGCTTTATTGGTCTTCTCGCCCACGTGGATTATTTCTGCTCGACACGCAGGGAAAACCGCCCGTGCGCCTCACGATGGATGCCCCCGATGTAATCTCGCTAAAAGACCGGATTGCCCTCTTTTATAATGGAAATCACACGATAAAAGTGATTGAGTTGCCGCCTGCTCTTTCCGAACTCGCCCTACGGAAGACTTGGAAGCACCTTGAAACGGCCTGCTTACTTACCCTTCCGCAACTCCCCTCAGAGGTTTGCTTCTCTCCGGAAGGTCACACGGCAATCATTTTGTTTCGCCTCAAAACAGGAGAGGACACGCTCCAAAGCCTTTTCCTGCTCGACTTCGCGACGCGCCGCACCCGATTTATCGGGTCTACCGAAAAGCGTATTTCTCATCTCCAATGGTCGAAAGACGCTCACTGGCTTCTGATGTCTGTTTCGTCGCCTTTTCCCTACAGCGGTCTTCAGCAAAGCATTGTCGCCGTGCCGAAGGGCACACCCCCTGATGTTCCCTTTACGAAAACAGACTGGAATCAGACTACGCCTCTTCAATGGACGGAGATTCTCGCTCTTCCTGAAAACTCAGATCAATTCGAGTGGCGTGAGTGATGAACTTACTTTACGCAATGCCTGTTTTCCGGGAGCTGCCCCCCCCCCCGGCAGAGAAAACGGGTGCCTTTGGGACGCACACTTCTCTCCTTCGCTCCGACTTCTGTTCCTTCAAAATCGAAATTGTATCGTGGGGAGAGAGGGTGCCTTTGTATCGCGTCTGGAAGAGGCTTGCCTCAGTTGCCGGGAGTTTTCAACTCCCGGTCAGAAAATCGAGTCGCTTCTTTTTGTGCTTAAATCCATGCTCGAATCCGATTTCACGCAAACGCCCCGTTTCACTAACCCGTATTAAATCCGTATGACCCACATGGAAACTCCCCGCCCCGCCACCGTGCTTTCCGACTTCGCAACCCTTGCTCTTTTCGGGCAGGATAATACCGAACGTCTTGTCGCTGTCGAGCCGAATTTCGAGAGCGGCGTCACCCGCTTTTTCCGAGATGAAAACGATACGGTACGGCGCGACAATGCCCCCTTTCAACGGTGGATGCTCCTCGACAAAAAGCCGGAGTATGACCTGCCCAATGCCGAGTATTCCGAACTCGAAGGAGAGGGTTATCGCTGGCTTGCGGAGTTCCCAACCCAACCCGATTTCATGGCGGCAAGGCACATCGTTCGAGAACATCACACGGGCAACCTCACCTACCCCGGCGGAGCCAAAGCCTATTTTTTGCGTTCCGGGGCAACGCTCTTCAAGGGCATGACGTTTGAGCAAGTGTCCCGCTTTCAGTTCGACATTGAGACAGTCGGGCTTGACCCAGAAGTGCCTGAAAACCGGATTCTGTTGATTGCCGTGTCGGACAATCGGGGCTTTCTGGAACTCATTGAAGGAGACGAGCGGCAGATACTGGAGCGGTTTGCCACTCTCATTCGTGAGCGTGACCCGGACGTGATCGAAGGGCATAATATGCTCGGTTTCGATTTTCCTTATGTCCTAAAACGAGCGCAACGCAACGGGATTCGCCTGATTATCGGGCGGGACGGCTCGGAGCCGCGCATCGGAGAAGAACGAAATTATGCAGTGACTGCGGGCAACTCACGCCCCTTCCGCCCGATCTATCTTTACGGGCGGCACGTCCTGGACACCTATTTGATGGTGCAACGTTTCGACTGGGCAAAGCAAGCATTGACCGGGTATGGCTTAAAGGAGTGCGCCCGTGTTTTTGGTTTTGCGGACGCGGACAGGGTGGAACTTCCCCGCGACAAAATGACGGAACTCTATCGGGACAGCCCTGATCTTGTCAGGCTTTACGCCACGCAGGACGTGATCGAAACCCGCAAACTCGCCGAACTCATTACGCCCGTAGATTTTTATCAATCACAGATGGTTCCCGACAACTACGGCTCGGTCGCCGTTACGGGGAATGGTGAAAAGATCAACTCGCTTTTTATTCGGGCGTGTCTTTTGCAGGGTTACTCAGTACCTCATATTCAGGCGGCGCGTCCTTATGCGGGTGGCTATTCCGAGGTGCGTGTGCAGGGCTTGTTGCATGAGATCGTAAAAGCGGACGTAGAAAGCCTTTATCCCTCCCTGATGCTGACGCACAAAATTGCTCCTGCCACCGATACTACAGGCGTCTTTTTGCCGTGTTTGCGTGAGTTGACGAATCGCCGCCTCGAAGCCAAGCGCAAACTGCAAAAACCCGATTCCGACGAACATTACTGGGACGGTTTGCAGGGGTCTTACAAGGTTCTGATCAACTCATTTTATGGCTATCTCGGCGGTCCCTTCAATTTCAATGATTACGATGCCGCCGGACAGGTGACGGAGGCAGGGCGCGAACTCGTGCAAAAAATTGCCTCCGAGATCGAAGCGACGCAGGGGAAAGTGATTGAAATTGACACCGACGGCGTTTATTTCGTTGCCCCCACCGACGTGCGGGAAAAGCACGATGAAGCGGCGGAGCGGGAGTATGTGGCGAGGGTGGGTGCGTTTCTGCCGGGGGGGATTCGGCTTGCCTTCGATGGACGCTTTAAGGCAATGCTCTCGATCAAAACAAAGAATTATGTCCTTGAAACGTACGACGGACGCAAAATCTTTAAGGGTGCCTCATTGCGTTCCCGAAGTGATGAGCGTTACGGGCGCAAGTTTCTCAGTTTTGCAGTCGAGCAACTGTTCGCGGGTGATCTGGAAGCAATTGGGGCGCACTACGGCGAGTTGATCGAAGAGATTCTCGCGCATAAAATCCCTGTGGAAGACCTGGCGCGTCGTGAGCGGATCACGGACAACACCTTTTCAAGCGATAATCGGGCGCGAATGGCGAAGGCGGCGAAGGGTGCGATTGTCGGAGAGTTTGTGCGCCTTTATGAGCGCAACGATGGCAGTCTGGCACGAATCGAGGAATATGATCAGGACGAACACACACGGCACTACATGGACAAACTCTACAAGTTTGCAAAGCGAATCGAAGAGGCAATGGACGCGATTGAAAAAGGGGCTTTCGGACGCCTGATTCAAAAGCCGACTTCGCAGGGGCTTCCTCAGAACTTACAAACTTCGATGGACTTGTTTGGGTAAAAAATCGAGTAGAATAAGCAAGTGGATGAGAAGACAGAGTATCGCTATAAAGAAAGGGAGGAAGTTAAGGATGGCACACCCAACGTTAAGCGGCAAAGACATCGCAGAGCGCGGCAGAACGCTTTACACAGAGCGGATTCGGGCGCAAGTGGAGACGGAAGAGAATATCGGGAAACTCGTTTCGATTGATGTGGAAACGGGCGATTATGAGATTGGTGATGATCGCCATTTTGATGCAACGCGCCGTTTGATGGCAAAGCACGAATCCGCCGCAATCTATACCCACCGCATTGGCTACAATGCGGTTTACGCGCTTGGCGGAGTATTGGAGCGGGTCTCCCCATGATGACAGGCAGGGTAAGTTCGCTTCATGCGCTGTTGCCTGTTACGTTCCAACTCGACAGCGGCACACAAATTAGTATCGAATTTGTGATTGACACCGGCTTTACGGGCGACTTGACTTTGCCCCTCAGCGCGGTTCAGCATCTTGGCTTGCCGTTCTTCGAAAGCATCTACGCGAACCTTGCCACTGATGATGAAGTTTATCTTCCCGTCCATACGGCGACTATTCTTTGGAACGGCAATGCAATTGAGGCGCGTGTTCTTGGCACAGGAAGACGCCCGTTGCTCGGCACAGGTTTGTTACAGGGTTATCAACTACTTGCACAATTTGCAGAGGCGGGTCTTGTAACGATAGATTCCCTGTAATTTG